>JBBUFU010000067.1:0-12776 GCA_038056365.1 Patescibacteria group bacterium | reverse complement strand
GACTTGCATGCCTTATCCACGCCGCCAGCATTCATCCTGAGCTAGGATCAAACTCTGAATATAAGAACGAGTTTTTAATTCGCTCTCACTAACTCGATGAACGGAACAAGAGAAAAATAACTTCTCTCTCGTTTTACTTCTCTCTACTCTCCTAAAGTTTTGAGAAGTTTTGTTTTGCTTGCTTGCCTTTGCCGCTTGTACGACAAAGGTCTTTGGTGTGATCAATTCTTACAATTTTCTCCTATTCAATTTTCAATGACCGACTGTCCCTACCGTGCTAGCCCTCTGTCCCCGGCGCGTAGTGCCGGGCGAACAAAAAACCGCCGTGTGGCAGTAATAAAGACAGTATATACGGCCCCCCCTATATGTCAAATGAGGTTTTTAGGCCTTTTGTAGAGCCTCCTCGACCTGGGCAAACAGCTCGGCCTGCGTGCCGTTGTTGGTCAGTACGACATCGGCCATCTGCATAACGCCGGCAATGTTCATATCATGCGCGGCGGTTTGAGCCATCTCGCGCTCCTCCTGCTCGACAAACTGTTCGAACGACACTTTGTCGGTGTGACTCCCCCTCAATACTACGCGCCCGTATCGTACCTTGCGGTCAGCATCTACACCCCACACAAGCATGCCTTGCGATTTCATAAACTGTGCTTCTCCAACATTGCGCAAAGATTCGATAATTGCATCCCCGCCACCTTGCTGGGCACGGGTCAAAAGTTCCTCGGCTATGTACCCCGGTCTATGCGTCTTGCGCAAGTCGTTGCCAACTAAACGCATGTGGTCGCGATCTATAGGCAAACCTCTGCGCTTTATCTCCTCTATCAAAAACTCCCGCACCGAAAAATGTTTAAATCCTTTTTGTTTAACCAGATAGTCAACGACCGTTCCCTTGCCCGCGCCATTGGTGCCGGTAATACCGATAATCATTTTTGAATTCTATCCTCTTTTAACAGCGCATGCACTTCGCCTTCGGCCGATTCAAACCGCTTCAGAATCTCCTCGCAGTACGGGTTAAAGCGGTACACGTCGCGAAAAAGCGCCGTGTCGTGCTTAACGCTCTCGACTGCGTCCATTAAGTAGCCGAACGACACGGTGTCGATGTCGGTGCGATTAAACTTGCCGCGTGCCACCACTTGCCCCACAAAGTGGGTCAAAAACAGTGTCTCGGCCAAATGCTTGTCGTGCCGGTCGGCGTTCATCTCGACCACGTCAAAACCGCACTTTTTTAAAAACGCAGTCAGTGCGGTCGTTTGCCCTTTGGGGAGCGTGCTCTCGCTGATGACTACGCGCAAACCCGCCACCTCGCCCCCCTTCTTTTCATAGCTTTCGGGGCCGAACATCGGATGGGTCGCGAGATATCGCTTGCCTACCGCATATTTTTTTAGCAATTCTGTCGTGTGCATCTTAACCGTCGCGACATCGACTATGACGGTATGCCCGCCCACGAGCGGCACGACGCGCGCCAACACCTCTTCAAACGCCGCTATGGGAACGGCGAGCACTACCACATCGCACTGCGCCACCGCTTCGAGCGGAAAGAATTTTTTGCCGTCAGGCTTCTGGCGCGAGGAGTGTATGCGTACGCGCGTCTTTGGAGCAAAGCGGCGGATAAGCACTTCTAAAAACGCCCCAAAGCTCCCGTAGCCGACGATGCCGACGGTTGTGGGCATCTTTTTATTTTTTATCGGACCATTTTTGCCAAGCCACGAGGAGCGGCGCGGCGAGGAATATCGAGGAGTAGGTACCCGCCACCATGCCGACAATGAGCGTCAAAGAGAAGTACTTGGTCGCCTCGGGGCCAAAGAAGTACAGCGACACGAGCACAATAATAACCGTAAGAGAGGTATTGATAGAGCGGGTGAGGGTTTGCATGATAGAGCGGCTCACCACATCCCCAAACTCCTCGCGCTTCGAGCGGTCGACGTTGTTGCGCAGGTTTTCGCGGATGCGGTCAAACACCACGATAGTGTCGTTGATAGAGATACCGAGGATGGTCAGGAGCGCGACGATAAAGAGCGAGTCTACCTCGGCACCGGCAAAATGCCCGAGCGCCGCAAAGAGCCCCGCCGGCAGCAGGATGTCGTGGAGCAGGGTGATGATGGCCACAATGCCGTACTTCCACGACGCGACCGGCTTGGAGACTCCCCGGAAGGCAAAGGCAATAAAGGCGATGATGCACAGCACCACGAGGACGATGGCTATCCACGCCTTTTGCAGGAGCTCCTGCCCGATGACCGGCCCCACGGAAGTAAACTGGTCTTCGTTCGCCGTACCGAGCGCCCCGAGCGCTGTAGTAAGCGGCTGGTGCTCGTCGTTGGTGAGCGCCCGGGTGCGGATGATATAGCCGGAGGTGCCGGTCGACTGCACGCGCACTTCGCCTATATCCAATCCCTCGACTACTGCCTGGACGGCAGTGGACTCGGGACGACCTTGAAGAAAGGTCGCCTGCAGGAGCGAGCCGCCCGAGAGGTCGATGCCGGGCTTGAGGCCCCAAAGCGCAAGTGCAAGCACCGCCGCTACCGAAAGCACCGCCGGAAGGATAAAAAAGTATTTAAGATTTTTTGCGATATTCATATAGTTACTTGCGGAGGCCCGAGCGCATCAAAAAGCGCCCCATCGGGCCCTCGGCCGTGATGCCGAGCGCCAAGAGGAACGTGCGCGAGATGGTGATGGCCGAGAGCATCGAAACAATAACCCCGAGCCCGAACACCAGCGCAAAACCCTTGATGAGTGAGGTGGAGAACCAAAACAGAATAACCGCCGCGATGATGTGCGCGACGTTGCTGTCGCGGATGGCGAGCCACGCGCGCGCAAACCCCTCGCGGATTGCCTGTTCGGCCTTCTTCCCCGCCGCCAACTCCTCCTTCATGCGTTCGGCGATAAGAACGTTGGCGTCTACCGCCAAACCGACTGAGAGGACAAAGCCCGCAATGCCGGCGGCCGTGAGGACAACAGGCACCAGCTTAAAGAGCGCGAGCATCAGCGCGACGTAAATGCCGAGCGACACCACCGACACCAACCCCGGCAGGCGGTACCACAAAATCATAAAGACGGCGACTGCCAAAAAGCCGATGATGCCGGCCATAAGCCCGGCGCGGGTAGCCTCGGCGCCCAAAGTTGCGCCGATGGTCTGCGTTGACTCCAGCTGGATGGGCACCGGCAAGGCCCCGAGGTTGAGGTTAGTCGCGAGCTCTTTGGCGCTCTGGGCCGTAAAGCTCCCCGAGATAATCGCCTTGCCGTCGGTTATCGCGTCTTGTATCACCGGCGCCGAGATAAGATTGCCGTCGAGGAAGATGCCGAGCTCGCTCCCGATGTTTTTGGTGGTGATGTCGCCGAAGAGTTTTGCCCCCTCGCTGTTGAAGACAACCTGCACTACCGGGGTGGTTTGGAGCGCAGCCGAGCCGCCGCCAAACTGGAGCGACGCGCCGGTCAAATACTTACCGGTAAGACCGGTGTCGGTAAAGGCGAGGGGGTTCGGCGTGCCGGTGGCGCTGGTGAGATTATTTTCAAAACCCTTGTTGACCAGCTTAAACTCCAGCGTCGGCGTCTGGCCGATAAGTGCGATGGCTTGGTTGACGTCGGTCACGCCCGGGAGCTCGACGATAAGGCGGTACGCGCCCTGTCCGAGCGCGCCGGCCTGCTCGCTCTGGACCACCGGCTCGCCGACGCCAAAGGCGTTGACGCGGCGCTCGATGACTGTCTGCAGGGCGCTGAGCGAGCTCTGGATGTCGCCGGGGGCGAGTTTGGAGGTATCGGCGTTATAGACCAGGTGCGTGCCTCCCTCGAGGTCGAGCCCGAGCTTAAAGGCAAAGCGCCCCCCCTGTGCGTTGGAATTCCATACAAAAAAGCCGATAATCCCGGCGATAATGAGCACCACGACGGCACTGTAACGTATGGCGAACATGTGCCCTACAGTATCAAAAAGGGCGCCGAGGGGCAACCCCTCCGGTTAGGATTTAAACTTGGCGACAAAGGCAAAACTGCAGCGACAGGGCGCCTCGTGGCACACGTGGCAGTTGTTGCGGAAGAGTTTTGCAAGTTCGGCGGCGAAGTCTATTTTTGCCGAGTTGGCGACGCCGAAGACACAGGACACGTAGTCGGCGACCTCGTTTTCGATGGCGACAAATTGGGAGTGTTTGTGCTGGCCCATAAAGTTGTGGGCGGCCTCGGTAACCTCGCCTATTTCTTCGGCCAAATGGACACCGGCGTGTTCGAGGGTCCGGCGCTTGCTCGGGTAGATAGCCTCGAACATGCGCTGAAATCCTGCCAATGTTTTGGGCTGCAGTGTTTTTTGTACGGTGATTTTTTTGCGCCCGGCGGACTTATTCTTTTTGCAGGCGCACGGACGCTTGCCACAATACGAGCACACAAAAGGAAAGCGCCGCCACACCGCCGCCTCGACGTCGATATGAAAGCGGTTCGCCAACGCCATCAGAAAAGAAAACGAAACCAGGAGATTCTTTTTTATTTTGTCTTTGTCCGCCTTGCGGATGCCCTTGAGTGCCCGCATCGCAAAGCGCTGTTCCTGGGTTAAAAGGTCCCAGGTCGAGTACAGCCGATCGTCCACCGCTCCGTATACCCGGTGGTTGAATTTTTGAAAGTCCGCAAGGCTGTCATTTTTCTTAAAGCTCGCCATGCCCTTATACCATCACTTCCGCGCGGCCTTTGCAAGCACGAACAAATTCTTAAAAATCATGGCGACTGCAATCGGGCCGATGCCGCCGGGGACGGGAGTAAACACAGAACACACGTCGGCGCAGGAGGGGTCGGCGTCGCCGGCGAGCTTGCCGCCCGCCTCGCTGGTGCCCGCGTCTACCAAGACCACCCCTTTTTTGAGCATCTCCGGTTTTACCAGCCCCGGCTCGCCGGCGCCAAGCACTACAATGTCGGCGGTTTTGAGGGAAGTCAGACTTCCGTCACGATTGGTCACGACCTCAACATCCGCTCCAAGCTCGTGCAAAAGTTTTGCCGCCGGGGCGCCTACCAACCTCCCCGCTCCAACTACCACGGCACGTTTTCCCCGAGGTTTAACCCCGGTACGTTTCAAAATCTCGGCAATGGCTTCGGCGACCGGCGGCCGTACTAAAGAATTTTTATTGAGCGCATCAACGTCCTTTTCCGGCGGCAGGGCCGCAATCAGCGCCTCGGCGTTTGGTATCGGCATCTGCACGATGATGCCGTCGCAGGTAAGGGCCTGTTGCATCTCGCCGGGGCCAAACCGGCGCACCTCAACGTCGAGGCGCGCGGCCGCCCGCGATTTTATTTTTATAAACGACTCGGTGGCCGCATCGCCCGACACCATAAGCACGCCGAGCGTAAGCGCGCCGAAAGCGCCGCGCTCCTTTTCGAGAGCGCTCAAAATTTCTTCGGCTATTTGTCTGCCGTCAATTATCATTACTTGGCAATGGCCGCGGCGGTGCGCAGTAAACCCTCCTCAAGCGAAACCCGCGGCGTAAAGCCGAGTATTTTTTGCGCCTTGGAAATATCCGCGAGACTATGGAGGATATCGCCGAGGCGGAACGGCTGATACTCCGGCGGCAGGGAGTTGCCGACGGTCTTGCCGATAAGCACCACAAGCTCGTTGAGGGATGTTTGGCGCCCGCCCGCGATATTAAAGACTTCGCCGGCTACGCCGGGTTTTGCCGCCGCCAGCAGATTCGCCTCGACTGCGTCGCTGATAAAAGTAAAATCCCGCGTCGTCGACCCGTCGCCGAAAATGACGGGTGCCTTCCCCTGCTTGAGCAGGCGGATAAATTTAGGGATTACTGCGGCATATTCGGAGTCGGGGTTTTGGCGCGGCCCGAAGACGTTAAAATAGCGCAGACAAACGGTCTCGACGCCGAAGAGTTTGTGGGTTAGCACCATATACCGTTCGCCGGCGAATTTTTGCAGAGCATAGGGCGAAAGCGGGTTCGGGGGCATGTCCTCGCGCTTGGGGAGCTCTTTGGCGTCGCCGTAGTACGAGCTCGAGGATGCGTAGACGATGCGTTTAACCCCCGCCGCCCGCGCGGCAAGCGCCACTCGCAGAGTGCCGGTGGCGTTGACCTCGTGGGTAAGGAGCGGTTCTTCGATACTGCGCGGTACCGAGGGGACAGCCGCTTGATGAAAGACAACCTCGGCGCTCGCAAGCGCCTGCGCGAGCGCGGCCTCGTCTAAAATACTCTTTTCGATAAACTCCACCGAGTCGAGCAGGTTGGCTATGTTTTCGGCGCGGCCGGTCGACAAGTCATCAATAATCGTCACGTCCCATCCCTGGCGCAGCAGCGCGTCGGCTATATGCGAGCCGATAAATCCCGCCCCGCCGGTTACTACCGCTTTAGCCATACCGTATTATACGCCGCTGCGGGTTATAAGTTTCTTAATGGTCTTGAGGATGATGACCGCGTCTAAGACCAGCGAGCGGTGCTTGAGATAATAGAGGTCGTACGAAAGCTTTTCGCTCGTGGCCTTGACGTCGGTGACCGCGTGGGGATGATTGTCGTGATACAACTGCGCCCAGCCCGAGAGTCCCGGCTTGATGATATGCCGGACGTTGTAGTACGGAATCTCTTTTTCGTATATCTGCACGAGCGATGGTGTCTCGGGGCGCGGACCGATGAGCGACTGGGTGCCCGCGACCACCTCCCACAACTGCGGCAACTCGTCGATGCGAAACAGGCGCAGCCACTTGCCCACGCGCGTCACGCGCAACTTGCTTGTGCCTTCCGCTCCATAGTCGCCGGCATCGTTGCCGGTCATACTGCGGAACTTGAGTATCCGGATGGTGTGGCCGCCCTCGCCCACGCGCGGCAAAGATACAAACGGCGAGCCGCCGTCATCAAGATATATCGCCGCGATAATAAAAGGATAAAAAATGAGCGACAGTAGGGCCGCCGGGAGCGCCACAACAATATCCATCGCACGCTTGAGCGGGTCGTAGAGCGTGTGCGCGTAGCGGCTGACATTGCGCGCCAGCCACCGGTCGTCAACGACCGAGAGCGGTACGCGGCCAAAGACCTCTTCGTACAAGCTCATCGCGTCGATGAAACGGACCCCCCTCCTGAGGAGTTGTGTAAGTGCGGGGAAGGCCCGCGCCACCCTGGGGTTTTGCCAGTGCGCGATAACGAAGGTGGGGCGGCAACGGTTAAGCGTGTCCGCCACCCTTGCAGAGAGGTCCTCCCCGGGAGCTATCGTCTCGCAAATCGTGACCGGCCCGCGGGGAGCGCCACGTAGGGCGCGGACCAGTTCATCGACTTCGACCCCCGAGCCGACGACGACCGCGGCCTCTTTTTTCTGCAGTCCTAGGTGGGGAAAGATAAATGCCCGCCACAAGAGGACCAGCAAAAACGAGATCACCGAGTAGATGACGAGCAGGGTCTTAGGCGCGATGCCGAAGAGCGGTACAAAAAAGAAGAACACCGCCGCAATGATGACGTTGGCGACCTGGGCGCTCATGAGCGTGGCCGTCAACTCGCGCCGGGCGAACATTAATAGCCGGCTCTCGTACAGCCCCGCGATAAAAAAGACAACGATCCACGCGACGAACAACAGACTAAAAGGTACAAGGTGCGCGTCAACAAAAAGCTCCTGCGAGGGTACCGCGCCGGTGCGCACGTACAACGAGAGCCATAGGGAAAAGGTAAAAAAGAAGATATCCCCCACAAAGAGGACCAGCGTCCGGGGGCCGAGGGCGGTAGTCATAGCTTGTGACATACTATATAACACATACATGAAAAAGAAAGTCACATGCAGAGCATGAAAAAAATATTGTACGTAATAACCAAATCCAACTGGGGCGGCGCCCAGCGCTATGTATTTGACCTGGCCACTGCCCTGCCCAAAGAGCAATTTTCCGCCCAAGGCGGACCAGCCTCGGGTTGGGAGGTAGCGGTGGCGCTCGGCGGCGAGGGTTTGCTGAAAGAAAAGTTGTTGGTGGCGGGGATACGGACCGTCGGTATAAACGCGCTCCAGCGCGATGTGTCGCTGGCCAAAGAAGTCAAAACTTTGCGCGAGCTTATGGCGCTTTTTAAACAAGAGCGGCCCAGCGTGGTGCACCTCAACTCCAGCAAAGCGGGCGGGCTTGGCGCGCTGGCCGCGCGCATTATGGGGGTGCCTCATATCATCTTTACCTCGCACGGGCTGGCATATGACGAGGACCGTAACGTACTCAGCCGCCTGTTGATATTTTTTTCGACCTGGGCGACCTTTCTCCTCTGCCACACGGTTATCGTGATATCTAAAAATAACTTCGAGCGCACATCGCGGTTCTTCGGTTGCGGCAAAAAAGTCCGGCTCATATACAACGGCCTCGGGCCGCTTGAGTTTTTGGCGCGCGAGGAGGCCCGCGCGCACCTCAAACTCCCGCAAAACGCGCTTGTCATCGGCGCGCTCGGCGAGTTGACCTGGAACAAAAATTATCCCGTGCTACTGCGCGCGGCGGGTCTGCTCAAGCGTAGCGCCAAAGAGTTTACCCTCTGCATCATGGGCGAGGGGCAGGAGCGCACGTTTGTCGAGACGCTGATAGACGAGGAGGACGTCCGCGACCGGGTCGTCTTGGCGGGCTTTGTGCCCGAGGGATACCGCTACCTCAAGGCCTACGACATCTTTGTACTCACCTCGGTCAAAGAAGGTTTGCCGTATGTGCTCCTCGAGGCCGGCCAGGCGGGGTTGCCGGTCGTGGCGAGCCACATCCCTGGCAATGAGGACATTGTCGACAATAAGGTGTCGGGGCTGCTGTTTAAATCAAAAGACCACCACAACCTCGCCACGCAGTTAAAACTCCTGTTAGACGACAGCGAAATGCGCGCGCGCCTCGGCAAAAACCTAGAGGAGCAGGTGCAAAAAGAATTCTCCCTCGAAAAAATGGTGTCTGAAACTAGCGCGCTGTATTAAGGCTAATAACCTCTAAGGTATAACCGTGAAATAGTCGTCACTTATATCCGATATTGAGGCGTTTGTATTAGAGGTGATTTTAATTTTGAATCTACAGGTATTCCCCTCAGTGAGTCTGAGAATAGTGGCTGGACTAATCGTAAACGTGGTTTCGCTTTCATCCCCAGCAAGCGCCTGGGTGAAGTTTGGACCTAGACAATATCCCTGGGTCGGGTCTCCAAGCAGAGAAACAAAAAACGAGTCGTTTTGGGAGCTTTTCCACTGCACTGGTATGGGGTTGCCGGCTTTAAACACTTCACCCCCATTTGGTGATAGTAGTGTTATGCCTTTACTGGTAACAGTAAACGGTACCGAGTTGCTTTTAACCGTCACCGAACCGGGGCGGTCTTGCGAGGGCCGCGCAACCCCGACACTCACTTGATAAATCCCCCCGGCAATACTTGTCGACGTCAGTTTAAAGGTGAGAGTGGTGCCATCGGAAGATACCGTATCGGGAATATATATCAATTCTTGAGAAGAGCCGCGGAAGACTACCGTGTCGTTCGACCCCGGAAGCCCCGAATTAAATCCGGCTCCCCGGATGGTTATGATGCTGCCGTCCGCAGCACTACTAGAGGGGCTTATTGAGTCGATGCGAATATTCGAGCTGTCGACGATGTTTATTTTTACAAAAGATTTTGATGGGTCAGTAAAAGAGAGAGTGCTTATCACCTTCTCCATAGTTGCATTGTCGCTTGGCTGATATTCAGTTTTGTTTATGGCGTCACCAGGATACAAGACAAAACTGATTTCGCGGTCTTTAGTATATATAAAATATCGATCGTCTCCGGTGGCGATGCGATGCACGGCCGGCATGTTTCCTATCTGGATAGCTTGCGCTGATGTTCGAGCCGAGTAGTAGTCAAAATACTCCTGCGGGGTCACATAGAGAGGTTTTGTGGCTCCCTCTTTAGCCAGATTCAAATCAATTATATAGAAAGCCGCGAACAGTTTTGTCAGCGGAGTTGTGGGGGACTTAGAAAAGAAGACGCCAATCCCATCATTATTTTTTTTAATAAACCAATCGGTTGGATATTTAAAAGAGAATCCGTAGTTGGTGTCGGTGTATGTCTTCCACCCCGCAGTCTCGTCAGTTGTAGTTGCGGGTTGAGATGACTCTTCCTGCACGACACTTGGTGCCTTTTGCTGCCCATACCAATACGCGCCACCGGAGGCGGCGAGGACGGCTAAAACGCCGAGCAGGACCGGGAGCCAGACGAATCCGCCCTGCACAGAGTGTGGAGTCTTCATTTCTTAACTATAGTCCTCTTACGCTAAAAAGCTATCTGTCGTATCCCCCGCTCCAGTCGCGGGCAAGCGCTTGCGGGTGGGCGACGCGCGAGTAAGCTGACATGCCCGAGATGATGCCGAGCGCCAAAAACTCGGCCACCACGTGCGAGCCGCCGTAGCTCATAAACGGTATCGTCGTGCCGGTGACCGGCAAAACGCCGAGGTTGATGCCGGCATGGAGCACCATGTGCGCGGCCAAATAGCACAAGACCCCCAAGGCAAAAAGCACTTCAAAATTGCTCGCCCCGCGCATGGCGGCGCGCAAGATGCGCCAGAATAAAATCCCGTAGAGCGCGAACACGAGTATGATGCCGACAAAGCCCCACTCCTCGGCATATGCGGCAAAAATAAAGTCCGTCTGATACTCGGGCAAAAAGCGCAGTTTGCTCTGGGTGCCATACCCTATCCCTTTGCCGGACAGCTGACCCGACCCAACCGCCACGGTCGACTGATAGGCATTGTACCCGGTGCCGTGCAGGTCGCGGGTCGGATTAACAAAGTTGAGGATGCGCTGTTTTTGGTAGTCATGAAATCCGAAGAGCCATAGGCCTAAGAAAGCCAGCGCCCCGACGGTCAAAATGAGCAGCAGGTGCGTACGCGACAGGCCGGAACACAACACCATGCCGAGCCAGATACAAAATATGATGACGGCGGCGCCGAAGTCGGGCTGAAGCAAAATCAGTACAAACACAACCACCGCATAACCGCCGGATATGATGATGTGGCGAAAGTTCGCTATTTCGATGTGCCGGCGCGAAAAGTATTTGGCGAGGAGGATAATAAGCGCCAAGTTGACGAAATCGGTGGGCTGAAACGCCAAGAGCCCCAAGTCAAACCAACTCTTAGCCCCGAGTATCGCGTGGCCGGCGACGACCAAAAAAATAAGCGGCAACAGAAGCGCGCCGTAGATGCCGGCCGCTACGCCGCTCCGGCGCAAAAAACGCCAGTCGACCTGGCTTGCACCAAAAAATACTAGGACGCCGATAATAATCCAAATAAGCTGGCGGATGACATACGGGTCCCGCGACTGGAACGAACTCATGGTAACCAGACCAAGCACGCATAGCGCGAGCGCCGCGCCGAACATAATCCAGTCGACGGAGCTTTTGTTGTTTGTAGTAAGCGAGATGGGGGTCACCTCCCTACTTTATCAGAACGACGGCAGGACCGTAATTTCGGCGCGGACGACATTCGGCACCCCGCCCGGGAAGGTAAAGACAATGGGCGTTGAGGATTTTTTAGCCACGTCGACGATACTGCGGCTTGCCGCGCGCGCGGTGCCCGAGGCGTCAAAGAGTACCGCGCCCAGGGTGACGGCGCGCGCGTCGAAGTAGGAGTTGTTGTTCAATACCGCGTTGAGCTTAGAGGCGTCGCTACTTAAATTTTGGTTGGTCACCCGCAGGGCCGGGATTTTGTTCGCCTGGATTCTGTACCACGTCGGCACGCCGGAAAAGCCGAACAAGACGCGGGTCGGTACGCGGTTTTGCACCGGGATGTTCGGGTCGATGATGGGGATAGTCTGCACCGGCGGCAAATCAACAACACCGTCGCGCTCGACGATGAGGTGGTTGTCGGCGTCAAAGAGTTGAAACGAGTACCCGACCCGCTTGGCCCCCGCGCCGGGATTGTCGTTTTGGATATACGCGGCGGCGGTGTAGGTGCCGGCGCCGGTTTGGAATATGCGGGCCCACAACTGCACCGGCGCGTGCGCCTCGGCGCGGCACACTAATGCGCAGGAACCTCCGCAGTCTACGCCGTGCTCATCGCCGTTTTGGGCGCCGTCAAAACAGGTCGGCGCTATGGTAAAAAAAGCTTGATACAAAAAGACAACAGCTATCAACGCCAAAACTCCCACCACGGCGGTGTATAAGGTTTTGCGCCGACCGCTCCAGCTCAGGACCATGTGGATATTGTAGCAAGAAAAAACTCCGCCACGGGCGGAGTATTAGCCAGGAGGCCAGAGAAAACGGTGGCCCCAATCGTAGGTTGCGAAGGCTAGTGCCACCGCAAGGGCGGTAAGCAGCATAAACGCGAGCGCTGTTGGCCTTCCGTTAACCACAAACGGATTCATGGCTGTCCCCTCTCAAAAACTGCTGAAAAAACTTTACTTTCTTTTACTAAAATTGTCAACCTCAAAAAACCCTTATTCTAAAGGGTGAATCGGGACAAAAAATATTTTAGACCTTCTACTCTGGCGGTTAGCTACTCTGGCCGCGTTGTACCGCGACTACCATCGCCACTAGCGAGCTTAACTTCCGTGTTCGGAATGAGAACGGGTGTGACCCCGCCGTTAAACCACCAGAGTACAAAGTCCAAATTAAAATCAAAAGCAAACAAACAACAAATTATTGCGACCCTCAATATCCTCTTCCCCCCGCCTCCACTAAAGGAGGCGACAAAACAAAGTTCCAAGAAATTCGATCGATTAGTACTTCTCGCCTCAATACCTTGCGGTACTTACAGCTAAAGCCTATCAACGTCATCATCTCTGACGGATCGTAATGATTACTCATCTTAGAGCCGGCTTCGCGCTTAGATGCTTTCAGCGCTTATCCAATCCGGACATAGCTACCCAG
>JBBUFU010000066.1:0-2087 GCA_038056365.1 Patescibacteria group bacterium | reverse complement strand
GGCGCTGCGCCCATAATCAAAGACAGGCTCACCGCAGCGGCGCCGTACTTCTCTATCATGTCGAGCGGGTCGATGATGTTGCCGAGGCTCTTGCTCATCTTTTGCCCCTTGCCGTCGCGCACCAGGCCGTGCAGATACACATTTTTAAACGGCACTTCGCCGAGCAAAAATCCGCTCATCAGCACCATGCGCGCTACCCAAAAAAAGAGTATGTCGTAGCCGGTCTCGAGCAGGGCAGTGGGATGGTAGAACTTCAGGTCGGGCGTCTCCTTTGGCCAGCCGAGCGTGGAGAATGTCCACAGTCCGGAGGAAAACCAGGTGTCGAGTGTGTCCGAGTCCTGCTCCCAGCCGCCGCCCTGCGGCGCTTCGGTGCCGACATACGTCTCATCGCCCTTATACCAAACAGGGATGCGGTGGCCGAACCATATCTGCCGGCTGATGCACCAGTCGCGCAGGTTGTCTATCCAATGGTAGTAGATTTTTTCGAAATGGTCGGGAGTAATTTTTATGTTGCCGCCCGCAACCGCGTCGCGCATCATCTGCTTGAGCGTCGTCCGCTTTCCCTTTTGGTCAAATTCCTTGTTGACTGCGACAAACCACTGGCGCTTTATCTGCGGTTCGATGATGCCGCCGCCGCGGCTGTTGGTTGCGATGTTGTTGGTGTACTTTTCGTCCACCTTTTCGAGCAGGCCTTTCGATTTCAGTTTTTCGACGATTGCGCCGCGGGCTTTCTTGATATGGTTTCCGGCAAACTCGCCGGCGATGGGGAGCAGTATGCCGCGCTCATCTATGACCTGCTCTATATCGAGCCCGTGGCGCTGCGCGATGTCAAAGTCTATCGCGCTGTGCGACGGTGTGATGGTCATCACGCCGGAGCCGACCTCCCTGTTGGCGGCCGCGTCTTTGATAACCGTTGCGGTAATAGGACCGTTAATCCACTCGAGGTCTAGTTGCTGGCCGTGCTGGTATTGCGCGTAGCGCGTGTCGTCGGGGTGCATCACAACGTACTTGTCGCCGAACTTGGTTTCGGGACGCACGGTGCCGATGACAAACGGTCCGTATTTAAAATAATAAAACGGCGTCACCTCCTCTCTGCGCTCGATTTCGTCGTCCGATACGGTCGTCTGCATCTTCGGGTCCCAGTTGACGATGCGGTCGCCGCGATAAATAAGCCCGGCGTTGTACATGCGCACAAACGCCTCCATGACCGCGTTGTATCGCGGCGCGTCCATGGTGTAGGCGTAGCGCGCCCAGTCGAGACTCGCGCCCATGCGGCGCAGTTGATTGATGATGGTGGTTTTGCTTTCGTCGGTAAAAGCGTCGATGCGTTTAAGCAGCTCATCGCGGCCGATGTCGTGGCGGGTTTTCTTTTCGCTCTTGTATAAAATTTCTTCAACCTTCGACTGCGTCGCGATTGCCGCCGAGTCTGTCCCGGGTATCCACAAAGTTTTTTTGCCGCGCATGCGCTCAAAGCGGACAATAATATCCTCCACCGCGAGCATGGAGGCGTGGCCTAAGTGGAGCGTGCCGGTAACATTGGGCGGCGGCAGGACTATGGAAAAAGGCTCGGTCCTTTCTCCCGGCAAGTTGTCCGGATTAAAATACCCCGACTCCTCCCATTTTTTATATATAGAGGCCTCAACCGCTTGCGCATCGTAAGGCTTTAAAAACTTCTCGGGCATAAGAGGCATGATAGCCTATTTTTAGCCCTTGTGGTATGGTGTTTTGCAGAGAAACAGGAGGAGAACAAATAATGATTAGTCGCAGGATGTTGCTTGTGGGGGCGGCTTCGGTGCCGGTTGCCGCGCTGCCGTTACCGGGTGCCATCGAGGCACAAGAGCTCAATGGCCGCATGATCGGGCGTTTCGATCATCACGTTACTCTGTGGTTCGACGGCGGCACCCGAGCACAGTACAACGACTACAACGTCGAACAGGTGGGCGAAAATTTGTACAAGGTCAAGCTCGGTGCCAGACCAATACATGTCTTCCCTCGGCCAAGGGCGGCCTAATCAGCCAGCGACAAGTTTCCTACAGCGCGGATATCCGCGCTGTTTTCTTTTATCCCGCTGAGTGCGCGGGCGAGCG
>JBBUFU010000065.1:0-8090 GCA_038056365.1 Patescibacteria group bacterium | reverse complement strand
AGATTTTTCATCCGCCGGACACGCCTCGAATCGGAATGTCAGGATGTCCCGCCTGTTTTCGAAGGGGACATTCTCGAGGACGTTCAACGACGATGGTTTGTTGTTGCCGATGAAGGCGACCCCCAGGTGATGTTTGGCGATGACGGCGTCGACCGTCTGCCGGTCGAAGGTGCATGAGCCGAACGGTTTTACGACAAAGGCCGCTTGGCGCTCCACCTTTTGACGGTGTTTGCGTAAGAAGGTTGCCCTGCGGTCGTTGACCAGCAAGTCACCGGTAAACTGACCGTTCATTGCCTTGCCCAGGTGACGGGCCCCTTCTTCGGCCAGTTCGTGTGTCGGAGCGGTAACCACTACCTGATTTTGTAGCATCGGGACTCCTTTGGTGAGAGCAGGTCTGGAGCGTTTTTATCACATTTTGTATATATAGTCAAATAAAAAACCGCGCTTGCGCGCGGTGCTTTCTAATCTGTCCCCATTGGATAACGAGCCGAGAGGTGGCGACCAACTCCACCACCGCCGGATATCGCTCCGCTTGATTGGAGGAAGCCGATGGCCGGCATAACCGCCTTGCATCCCGGGCAGTAGGCCTCGCCGGGTGACGGAACGTTTTTGCATCGCACCCCCGAGCCGGGCGGGTTTTCGCCCCGGCACCGAAAGTCCGACACTGAAGCGGCCTTTTCAGCCTGCTTCTTTCGAAAACTATTGGAACAGGTGACAGCCGCCCTCAGACGGATACCCAACAGCATGTCCATTGGCATTATCTCCCCAGATAAAAACTCTGCAGTCAATATAACAGACTTTCGCAAATAAAAAACCCGCCAACAAAAACCCCGCCTTGGGCGGGGATTTTGTTCTGAGCGAAGTCGAAGGATTAGTACGAGATATACGAGGCGGTGGCGGTGTTGTTGTACTCGCTGAGTTCGTAGATTTGGTTGTACGGGTCGACGGTAATGGTCACGGTCTTGTTTTGGTTGTAGCCGTAGTTGTAATCGTAGTTGCCGCCGTAGCCGCAGTTGGCGCACGGCTGATACGAAGTCCAGTTGGTGTACGGCGGAGTGTAACCGCACGGATAGTTGCCGCAGCCGCCGCTGTAGCCGGGCACCGCGCACGGGCCGTACTGGTTGCACGTGCCGTAGGTGTAGCCTGCCTGCGCAGGCAGGCCGGAGTTGTAGTTGTAATCGCTGAAGTTGAGCGTGTAAGCTATTTTGTCGCCCGGGTAGAGCGCGCGCTGAGGGCCCGAGGGATAGGTGTACGAGCCGTTGATAGGCAGTACCGCGTCAAAGCTCCAGTTAGCGGGCGAGACGTTGGTGCCGATGTTGTTGACGACAAACTGCACCGTCACGTTGCCGCCGCGCGAGTATGCCGAGGATATAGAGACCGCCAAGTCGGAGTAGCCGTAGAGATTAGTCGTGCGGCCGCTTGCGACGTAGGTCGTCTTCGGCGATGCCGCCTTGGTGGTAGTTTTTGCCGGAGCCTTTTTGGTCGCCGGTACCGTGAGGTTGCCGGTGGCCGACGCGGTAACGGCGCCGGTCGAAAGTTTGGTGGCTTTGACCGTAATAGTCGTCTTGGCGTCGCTCGTGCCGGAGTATACCGGAGTAAGCGTCATGTTTTCCGTTGCCTGCGTGTAATTAAACGGCGTGTCGCAGGCTACCGGTTGCAGAGCGCCCGTCGGGACCGGCGCCTTAAACGAAAGTCCGCTGACGCACGAGTAGGAGAGTGCATAAGAGTAAGCGCCGGAGCCGCCCTGGTGGCTCCAGTTGATAGCAACCGATGAGCCGGCCGCCGCCGAGGCGGGGAGCGACACGGTCAGCGTTTCCTGCACGGGAGTTTGTACGACATTGCTTGCCGCACCGCCCGCGTTGTTAAAGAGGGACGAGATAAAAAAGGCAAGCTGGATAATGCCCCAGGCGCCGAGGAGGAGAATAGCCAAAAGGCCCAAAATGGCCACAACACGCAGGGCGTTCTCCCGAAAAGTGGGTTTGGTTTCCATAACGTTTTAAGGCTAGCATAGTACAATAGTCTTGTCAAGTACGCAAGTTGACCCAGAACTTTATTTGTGCTATACTCAAACCGTCATGTTACAGCGGCCATTCAGCTTTGCGGTGACCTTTTTGGCGCTCTTTGCGCTTACTTTTGCGTTCATGGCGGCGGCCGACGCACTGCCGGAATCTCAGTCGGCATCTCGCGGGGCGTCGCAGAATTCTGGGCAAAATAGTCTGGTTGAGGCGGAGCCGACCCGAGGACTTTTTGAACAGGATTCTGCCGACGCCCAAGCGCCTATACGCGTCGTTGCAAAAGATATCGGTCTTGATGCGGCGGTCGTCAACCCGACGAGTACCAAGGTCGAGCTTTTGGACGAGGCTCTTAAGCAGGGTGCCGTGCGCTACCCGGACTCGGCTCTGCTTAACGTCGACGGGACGGTACTGCTCTTCGGCCACTCGAGTTACTTGCCTATCACGCGGCCTTACTACCAAACCTTCAACGGCATCCAAAAACTCAAGGCGGGGCAGACCGTCAGCGTCTACTCAGGCGCCCATGAGTACCGCTACAGCGTGACCGGCGTGCGGCTTGCCAATGCCGAGGAGGATGTGGTAGAACTGCCTGCAACCGGCAAGCACCTTGTCCTCGTCACCTGCAACTCCTTTGCCGCCAAGTCGACGCGCTACGTGGTCAGCGCCGACTTTGTTGGGGCGTACGCTCTTTAATGAAAAGTTCATAGTCAGTTCAGGTTTGTGTGGGCATAGTTGGCCGTAGAAATCTTACGAACAACGATGTCTTCGGAAACCCCTCGACAAGCTCGGGGTAAACGAAGGCGCAGGCTACCGCAGACAACTGCGGAGGAGCTAATTGATCATCGTCAGTCATCAACCAAGGGAGACCGTTCATGTACCGGAAACTCATCGTTGCCACCGTTTTCGCGGCGTTCGTTGCTACCGCGGCTTCGGCGAGCTACTCGGCCCCCGTCGGGGACACCAAGGCGATGGCTCGCTACGCCGAACTGCAAAAGAAGTGCGGCGTGGCCGCCGTTGACCAGAGCGGCAAGCGCTGGGACTTCGTCAATGAGGCGTCCGAAGACCAGTATCGCCAGCACTTGGCCGTGTGCGCCCAAAAGCGTCACGCGACCAACGTCCCGCCGGCGGCCTACATCGGCGCAGGCGCGGCGGTCGGTGCCGCGGTGGTCCGCGCCGCGGCGCGTCCGCGAAACGACTACCGCGACGGCGCTCGCCGGCTCACACCCCAGCAACGCGAGCAACTCAACGAGTTGCGGGCGATGGAGGCCGAGGAGCTGATGGGCCGGCGTCCCGCCAACTCGGTCGGCTTTCAGCCGTCCAGGGCTGGCGCCTCCCCGATACACTGTCGAGGCGGGCAGGTCGTCAAGAAGGTCAAGGTCGAGGGCGGCACCTACTATCGCGTCGACAACTGTCGCCGCTGATGTCTCGGCGCGCTCGCTTAGGAGCGAGTGCGCCGGACATTTCTTTTCTTTCTTCGATTTTCATTCTCTGAACTTAACTACTATTGAGTTCGGAGCGTGAGTATTGACATTATTATTAGTTCTGATATAATAGCGCCGTTAAGCCATTATTAGCCGCAAGGCAAACATTATATGAATACTTTTACTAACAGCACGGTTCGGACGCTCGGTCTCGCTTTTGCGGCGCTCGTTTTGCTTGCGCTCCCGTTTGTGTTCGCCCCCAAGGCGCATGCGGCGGATCTTTTTGATGGGGGCGACTACTACTCGTACGACACTTTCGTTCCGGATTACCCTTCCGACAACGGTTATTCGTACGACACGTTTGTTCCGGACGGCTCTTCCGACGACAACGGTTATTCGTACGACACGTTTGTTCCGGACGGCTCTTACTCCGACTACGGTTCTTCCGGCTACGGTTACGGCGGCTCGAGCTACTTGCCGTCGTCTTTTTACTCGGCGTTTCCTTCGTACCGGCCCCAGTCGTACCAGCCTGCAGGCAATGTAAACCAAAATCAACTTACGAACATCAACCAAAACACCTGCACCGCGGGTAGCTGTAACACGGCTATCAACGCTCCGACGACCATAAACAACTCCACCAACAATGGCGGGAGCTACCCGGTCTACCAGCCGGTATACGTGCCGCAGCAGCAGCCGGTCTACTACCCGCAACAGTCGGTATATCAGCAGCCGATTGCCTACAACAATCGCCCGGCTCCGTACGTATCGCTTGCCGCGGTGCCGTACACCGGTCTTGATCTCGGCCCGTGGGGCACGGTCGCCTACTGGGGCTTCCTCATCCTCTGGTGCCTCGGTGCGGCGTACCTTATTGTCGTCAAGCGCGTGCAGAACAAACTTGTGAGCGGCCTCAACGCATTTCTCTTTGGTTCGGCTGCGCGCAAAGCCGCGACTACTGCCACTGTGCACGCGGCACACGCTCCGGTAGTCAGACACTCTGCTCCGGTTGCGCCGCAATTCTCCGGCATCGACCCGTTTATCGCGTCGCAAATCAGCCGCCCCGCGTTCTAAGTAATTAAATTAAAAAGGGGCGTCCTAACCCCGAGTGCCCCGCTCAGCAAAAAGACTAGCGATTATCGCTAGTCTTTTTGCGTATGTTAAGCGCGGTTTTTTATTTCCTCCTGCAGTTTTGAAATGATTTCGGCTACGGGGAGCGCACCGAGTTTGCCGGCGCGTGACTCGAGCGTGGCGGTTTGCGCCGCAACTTCTTGCTCGCCGATGACGAGCAGGTAGGGGACTTTCATTGTTTTGGCGGCGCGGATTTTTTTGCCCAAACTTTCGTTGCTTTCGTCCAACTCGGCGCGGATGCCCGCGGCTTTCAACTGCTCTGCAACTTGCTTGGCAAAAGCCAGGTGTGCCTCGCCAATCGGGAGAACTCGCGCTTGCACCGGGCTAAGCCAAGTGGGCAAAACGCCCTCGAGGTGCTCAAGTAAGACCGCGATACAGCGCTCGATAGCTCCGGTAATCGCGGAGTGGATCATCACAATGCGTTCTTTCTCTCCTTTTTCGTTTATGCAGTTGAGGTCAAAGCGCTCGGGCATGTTCATATCAAGCTGGATGGTCGCCACCTGCCATTCTTTGCCGGAGGAGGCCTTGGCCATAAAGTCAAGCTTGGGGCCGTACAGTGCCGCCTCGCCGGGACCTTCGATATAATCGGCGCCGCGCTCCTTGGCTATCTCGCGTAGCTCGCTTTCAGCTTTGTCCCAGGTCTCTTTGGTGCCGATGTACTTTTCGGGTGTCTTCGGGTCGCGGAACGAGAGCCGCACCTGCAGAGTGAACCCGAACTTTTTGTAGAACGTGTCGACAATGTCCCAAATTTTCAAAAACTCCTCTTTTATCTGCCCAGTGCGACAAAACACGTGGCTATCGTCCTGGGTGATAGAGAGCACACGCGTCAACCCCGACAGCTCGCCACTCTGCTCGTCGCGGTAGACCATGGTGGTCTCGGCGTAGCGTTGGGGCATCTCGCGGTAGCTGTGCGGCTTGCGGGCGAATATCTGCGTGTGGTGCGGGCAATTCATCGGTTTGAGTGCCATCTCGCGGCCGTCGCGAGAGGTGATGCGAAAGAGGTCCTCGGCAAACTTATCCCAGTGGCCGCTCGTTTCGTAGAGCTCTTTTTTGGTGATATGGGGGATAGTGACGCGGCCGTAGTCGTACTTGCTGCGGAGCTCCCACACAAAGGCGTCGAGCTCTTGGCGCAGCACGGTGCCCCTCGGGGTCCACAGCGGCAAGCCGGGGCCCACTAGGTCGGAGAAGGTAAAGAGGTCCATCTCCTGTCCTATTTTGCGATGGTCGTTGTCCTCCATATAAAAGTCTTACTTGTATACTAACGCGTATTTAGAAATAAAAAAGCCCCGTGAGATAGGCGAAGCCGCCATCTCACGGGGTTAACTATTTCTGCTCGACGGCGGGCACTGACCCGTTGGCGACTTTCGGATAGTCCTTGGCCATCCCGTTGGCGAACGCTACGGGAAAGCGCTCTTGGATTTTTGGCGCGGGGTTGCCGGCGCCGGGACCTCGAGTGGCTGGCAGACCTTCGCCCTCCCAACCGCGCGGTTTTGTAGTTGTTGGCATCACATAACCCCCCAATGAAGTTCGACTGAAACCATTCTACAACGCTTTTAGGGCGTCTGCAACCATGCTCAGTTCACCGTTGCGGTTGGAGAGCCGGCCCTTGAGCGCTATGCAGGTTTCGGGCCGGAGGATGTCTTTGTACTGCGCGTAGCCCTTGGGAAAGACGACCGCTTCGAGCGTGTCGTCAAAGTCGGCTATCTTAACAAAAGCCATCTGGTCGCCGCCTTTTGTAAGGATTATCCGGACATCCGATATCATGCCGGCCACCACAACAAGCTGTCCCGGTACGACGTTGGTTTTTATCTGCGCCAAATTCATCGGGCGCTTGGCGAGCGTGTCCTTAAATTTATCCAAGGGATGCCCCGACACGTACAACCCCAGTAGTTCCTTCTCCCACGCCAGGCGTTGTTCTTGGGGAGCTTCGGGTGCGGGCGGGAGCGTCAGCTCGCTCGTCTCGCCGCCCCCCATAAACAGCGAGTCTTGCGCGTGGTCTTTTTGCGCGTCGCGGTGGTACTCGAGAAGCCGCTCGAGGTTGGCGAGCATCTGCCCGCGGCCGCCGTCTTGTCGGCCAGGCCCGCCGAGCCGGTCGAGCGCGCCGCACATGATTAAACTTTCGAGAGACTTTTTGTTGAGCGTCTGCCCTTTGATGCGCAAGAGAAAGTCCGAGAGGGTTTTGTACCGGCCGTTCTTTTTTCGTTCAGAAATTATTTCATCCCCAATAGCGCGACCAAAGTTTTTTATCGAGTAGAGTCCAAAACGGATGGCGTCCACATCGGCCGACTCGGCGAGCGCCGCGGCCTTTGCCGTTTTTTCGGCCGTGGCTCCGAGGAGCACAGTAAAGTCGCCGAAGCTCTCGTTGATATCCGGCGGCAGGACCGGGATATTGATGCGCTTGCATTCGTTGACCATGATGGCGACCGTGTCGACGTCGCCGGCCTCGGCCGTCAGTACTGCGGCCATGTACTCAATCGGGTAGTTGGCCTTCATATACGCGGTTTGGTAAGCGACCTTGCCGTAGCTTGCCGCGTGCGCCTTGTTAAAGCCGTAGGCGGCAAAGGGCTCGATGAGCTTCCACAACTTCTCCGCCAGCGGCCGCGACAGTTTGCCGTACTCGATGAAGCCTTTGATAAGCTTTTCGCGCTCGGCCTCCATGACCGCCGGAATCTTTTTGCCCATGGCCTTGCGGAGTTTGTCGGCCTCGAGCCAGCTGTAGCCGCCGAGCGTGATGGCGGTCAACAGCACGTCGTCCTGGTACACCAACACGCCGTAAGAGAACTCCAAATAGTCCTTCATCCGCGGGTCAAGGTAGTGGATGCGCGAAAAGTTGTGCTTGCGTTCGATGTACTGGGGGATAGTCTCCATCGGCCCGGGGCGAAACAGCGCCACCATCGCGTTGATGTCGTGGATGGTCGTGGGCCTCAGCTCCTTGAGGTAGCGGGTCATGCCGGCGCCGTTGAGTTGAAAGGTCCCCTCGGTTTCGCCGCGCGCCAGCATCTCGAAGGTCCGCTTGTCGTCGACGGGCACGTTTTCGATGTCGACTACGATGCCGCGCGTCTTCTCCACCAGTTTGACCGCGTGCGCCAAAATGGCGAGGTTGCGGATGCCGAGAAAGTCGAACTTGAGGAGGCCCGCGTCTTCTATCGAGTACATGTCGTACTGCGTGATGACCTTGCCACCCTTGGGGTCGAGCTGGAGCGGCGTAAAGTTGCTGAGCGGCGTGGGGGCAATGACGACGCCGGCCGCGTGCACGCCGACGTGGCGTGCGCACCCTTCGATTTTTTTGCCGAGGTCTATTATTTCGCGGGCATCGCTTTCGTTTTTATATATTTTGGCGAGCTCGGGATTTTCTTCGAGCGCCCGCTCGAGCGTCATGGGAAATCCTTGCGAGCCGAACGGGATTTCTTTAGCGATGCGGTCGCCGAGGCCGTAGGGGTAGCCGAGCGCGCGCGCGACGTCGCGCACCACCCCGCGCGCGAGCATGGTGCCAAAGGTGCCTATTTGTGCAACCTGCTCGGCGCCGTATTTT
>JBBUFU010000064.1:0-14870 GCA_038056365.1 Patescibacteria group bacterium | reverse complement strand
ATTGCGGGCGCGGGCGTTTTGCCAATGTGACCACCACGTGTAATGCCCGTTGCCTTTGGGCGTAAGGTGGCGAAAGGAATCCACGAAGCCGGCGTTAATCAAGTTGTCGATACCCTCGCGCTCCTCGACGGTAAAGCCGTGCTCCCCCTCGTTTTGCTTGGGGTGGGCGAGGTCGTCGGCCGTGTGCGCCACGTTGAGGTCGCCGCAAAAAAGTACGGGCTTAATTTTCTCCAGGCGTTTCATATATTCGAGGAACGCCGGGTCCCACTGCTTGTGACGCAAGCTAAGCCGCGAGAGGTCCTCTTTGCTGTTGGGGGTGTAGGCGGTGACGACAAAAAAGTCGTCGAGCTCGACCGCGACAACGCGGCCCTCGGTGTTTGGGTCGCCGTAGCCGTCTTCGTGCAGTTTGTACTTTTTGCACAGGTCTTCGGGCAAGCCGAGTGCAACGCTATGCACTGCTAAATCTTTTTTGACGAATGTCGCAGTACCTGAGTAGCCTTTTTTTACCGCGCTGTTCCAATATTCTTCGTACTCCGGCAAGTCGATGACCGCTTGGCCGCGCTCGGCCTTGGTTTCTTGCAGGCACAGCACATCCGGCTTCTCCTTTCTAACAAACGGCACAAACACGTCTTTTTTGACCACCGCGCGGATGCCGTTGACGTTCCAGGACACGAGCTTCATCTTCGTATCATAGCAAAAAAGAAACTCTTCGGACTTGTACGGAGTTGTAGCAGGCAGAAGAACCGGGGAGGATACCATGCTCGCACCCGTCATTTCGGGCCCCGTGGGCCTGACCGACCGCCAACTGCTCGACGCGGCCATGCAAACAAATCCGCGCGAATTCGACCTCGACCGCATCGTGTTCGAAAAGGCCTACGGCCCGCTCGAATACCGGCCGACGTTTGAACACTTTTGCCGCAAAGGCACGCTCCCGCCGCTTGTCATAGCCTTTTGCCAAGCAATAGTGCGCGGCGAAATTTCCTGACCGCTCCGATTGTATCGGCGCGGTTTTTTTATAAAGAAAAAACCCGCGCAGTGTTACCTGGCGGGGTCTAGCTAATGATGGCGCGGGGTCAGCTCTTGGCAAAGTACCTCGCGGCATCCCTGAGCGCGGCGGCAACCGCGTCGCGCCCGTAATCATCGTTGAGCGCTACCAGCGTGTGGCCGGTTTGGGCGACGACTTGCTTGTTCAGGAGTTCGGAGATGCAATACGCCGTCTGCCGCTCCTTCTTGGTGGTGAGCGCGAGCGTCTCGCACGACGTCTTGAGCACCCACCCAAGCGCATCGCAGGTGACCGCCTCGGGGGTAAACACGTCGGCGGGGCGGCCACGGGCATCGAACGCCAAGCCCATACGGGTGAACGCTCCAGGCGCGCTCATCGCGTCTGCGGCCGCGGACGCGACCGCTGCAAGTTGGGTGTTCGTGACCGGAGCCTTCTTGCTGTGGGCCCGCATCGTTGCCGACGAGGAACCTCCGCCACCCGCCGTGCTATATATCGCTTGCGGGATGACGAACTTATAGAGCGGCCGCTCGGTCCCGTCGCGGCAGAGTTTGCCGGTCTCGGGATTGACCCAGGTGTCACGCAGACACCAATTGTCGATCGTCGCCGACTTGTCGACATAGACCCCGCGCACAAAGTCGGGGGTGACGTATTTGCTAAAGAGCGCCCGGTACGAGGCGCTTGCCTTCGCAAACGGGTCTGCAAACGCCACTTGGGGCATAAGCATCGAAACCGCGAGCAACATCGCGACGAAGCGTTTGAAGAACATGATAATGACCTTTCCGGTGTCAATCACGTGCCGACGGCACGTGCGTGAGGTAGCTAGCCCGTACCATACCAACTTCTGTGTATTTGTCTAGCGCCGCCGCTGGCCCCCGCACAACAGCAAAGCTGTCTGCGGGGCAGGCGTGGAATTTTATTTTCTTTTCTTTCCGTGAAAGCGTTGGTGTATATCCCGTAAATGTTTGTCGGTGACGTGGGTGTAGACCTGCGTGGTGGCTATGTTTTGGTGGCCTAACAGGGCTTGCACACTGCGGAGGTCGGCACCGTTCTCCAGCAGGTCGGTGGCAAAGGAATTATGTGACATGAAACCGTCGGTTATAAAATTGTGAGAAGGTTCAACCGTAAAGTCGTACACGGATTGGTTTGGCTTTTCTATTTTTTCTATACGTTTTACTCTCAACCATCGCACATTCGATAAAAACAGTACTTTTTTCAACTCCTCAACCTCAGGAGTTTTGATTTTTTTCTCTTTGCAACATAATATAAACGAGTTCAGAAGTCCCGGCGTTGAACATATTTTTGTATATCTTTTCAGATAACGAACTCCGTACTTTTCGCCCAACAGATGCGAAAAACCTTTCTCTTTTAAAATTCTTGGATAAAGCGCCTGAAAAAGTTGTTGGGTGGGTAGTGCTTCATCCAAACGTTGCCATGTTTTCTTAGTATTTGTCTTTATTTTAAGAGTCGGAATTTCTCTTGAAAACCGCTCTCGGTTGGGTGGCGTAGTAACGTGGAGCACATATATTCTATGCTGAAGATGTTTTCCTTGCGGTAGACGGACAACCCTGTCTCGTTTTAACAACACGCTTTCGATAGAAAGGCGTAGCATTAGCATCTGTACATCTTTTAACAACTCCTTGCTCGTCGAAAACATTTTAATCGTTCCGTTATTTCCTTCTGCGTCATAAAGGCCGGCAATAAAAGCCGCCATTGACTCTCGAGTGTCCTGCAACAAGGCAACAGGAACTCGTCGCTCAGGAGATTTCTGAGTTATTCCCAGATTGCGTAAAACTTTTAGAAACTTAACATCGTAAACATTCAGCGCATAGCCGTTTCCGCTTTTTAGGGGCGTAATGGTTGGGGTCTTCTTTAAAACTTTTTGAACAATTTTGGAGTAAAATTCTAGGTGCGCTCTGTCTTTATCGTTAATAATCACCCCGCGGCGCGCCTCGCTCAAGGTCCCGTCCCCAATAATGTACCCAACAAGTCTCCAAAATTCCGGCGAGTAAGCGCCAGCCTTTGGAAACACGTAGTCCACCTGTTTCACACCCGCAACATAATCTCCGATAGACAGCTGCTGGGCTTGTATAGGCGTCAGGCCCTTGTTTGTGAGGGTAAAAAGGGTGTGATATGGAGTGCATATCAATTCGCGCCCGTCCGCCCACAGAGACAGGAGTAAATCGGTTTTATGAGTTTCGTACCGGGATATATTGTTTCGTATAATTTTATTTGTACCCCAATCAAAACTTAGGATTTTTTCTTTCTTATCTTTCAAGAGTGCTTGAGCTGAAGTTATTCCCGGATTTGTAAATATCCGCGTGTCAGGATGAAGGCAGTGTCTGATTACGTGCGGGGTCACTTTGCGCGTGATGCCGGCTTTGATGGCGTACTGCTTGACCAGCCGCTCGATACTGCGCGGGGTGAGGCGGGTATTTGACGTTGAGATAAACAGAGCCTCTTCTACATCGCCGCGCTTTTTTTCGTACGCCTTAATCGCTTCTTTAGCGGCGGGGGAGAGAAACACTACCCGTATTTTGTCGCCTTTGCCGCGCACGCTAAACTCGTCACGGCTCAAGTCCAAGTCGCGATTGAGCGCGCACAACTCGCTGACGCGCAGGCCTGTGCTAAAAAACAATTCCAAAATCGCTTTGTCGCGCAGGGCAGGCAGAGAAGTCCCTTTAATGTCCATTAACCTGTTTAATTCTTCGCTCGATATTAAATCCAAATCGCGGCCGCCGACTTTGGCCAATTCAATCCGTTCGGGGTTTAAACTTTCGATATCGCGCTTGCGCAAAAATTTTAAAAACGCGCGCAGGGCTATTAAGTAGTAGTTCTGCGTTTTGTGCTTCATCGTCCCCGATACACCCTCCTGCCGGTTAAGGTGCATGCGGAACTCGCGCACCATAGCCTCGGTAATTTTGGCGGGTGAGGCAACTTTGGTGTGCGCCAAAAAGCGCATGAGGTAGCGGTCATAGTTTTCGACCGTCTTGATAGAGCGGCCTTTCTCGATCTCTAGATATTCTAGAAATTCATTCTTCAAATTTTTTAAATCTTTCATATATACTCTCCGCCCAAGGCGGACCAGCCTCGGGCTGGCAAAAACTGGTTCTTTAACTCCTTCAAATCCGCCATACCTCTAGTGTCGCACAATATTTCGCCACCTATTGACTAAATCACAATAATTAAGTATCGTGCCACCAGACGTCGCTTCACACTCAAACCTCTTGAAGGGAGGGGCCCGTGAATCTTCACCTTAGTTTTCTTTTCCGTCGCTCAGGAATGGGCGCCGTCTTCGCTTGGATGGTCACCATGGAGGCCACCTCCATCATGGCCTATCATTTGGTGCTGGCCACCTCGGGGGCCAAGTCGGCCGTCGGCTGGCTGGTTGGCCTCCCGTGCATCATCACCACCGCGGCGTGCTATCTATTGATGCTGGTCCTGACGGACAAGCAGAGAGCACACCAGGAGATGGCGAGGACTTCGGCAACGATCGCTCTAGGGTCCCTCGGTACTTTCTTGGCCGCGCTCGCGGTGATTACTATGCCGAGCAAACAGCCCTACGGGCTGGACCTCTACGGTGCCATCTTCATAATGCTTGTGGCGCTGGCGGCCATGGCCATAAGTGCCGCCTCGCGCGCCGGCAAGGTGACTGAGCTCTACTACAAGGCGCGCCCGGTTACCTGGCTCGAGCGCTACAGCTTCTTCGTCGCCTGTGCGGCGACGGTCGCTCTCTACCCATACCTCGACTGGCGCTGGCTCTCGAGCCTCATCACCGTCCAGGTGATCATGGGCTGGTTCTTCCTGTTCAGGACGGTGAACAACCGTCCAAAATTTGAGAAGACGAGGAAAAAGAGCCTGAAAATCGGCAGGAAGCGCAAAAAGAAGACCTGATGCACTACGCCTCGCTGTCACACCGACCGCGGGGCTTTTCTTTGTCCGTTGACAACAACTGAAGAAATAAGTATCGTGCCGCCAGACGTCGCTTCCACTCGAGTCCTCGAAAGGGAGGAAAATATGTTGATGCCAGCTCTGATACTCTACCTCTACATCATTCCGGTCCTGGCCATGGTCTTCGGCTCCTGGGCCTACGTTTACTTTTACGAGGAAAACCTCGGATTCCTCGTCTCCCTCGGGGTAGCGGTCCTCGTCGTCTACCCGCTATGGGTATGGTGGCTGGGCGCATGGCCTGTCCATCTCATGAGCTTGGAGACCGCCTTGCTTGTGATCGCATGCTTTGTTCTAGCGGTCATCGGCGCGGCTGTCGCTGCCATGACCGACGGCACCTGGTAAACCGGGGTCTCACGCTCGCGTCCCGCTGTCACACCGACCGCGGGCTTTTTCTTTACACAACACGATAGCTATTGCGTAAAATGCATGAATATGCTATATATAGTGTCATGCTGACCAAGCAGAAAAAGGCTAAAACTATAAAGGAAACCGGCGTTCACGACAAAGACACCGGCTCTCCCGAGGTACAAATCGCCCTCCTTTCCAAGGGAATAGAGGAGCTTACCTCGCATTTGAAGAAGCATTTGAAGGATAAGCACAGCCGCCGCGGCCTCTTGCAGATGGTGGCCAACCGCCGCACGCATTTGAAGTATCTCGAGGCCAAGAGCACCAAGCGCTACAACGCTATCGTCAAAAAGCTGAGTTTGAAGAAGTAATTTTTTCTCCTTCTTCATTGTATAATCTGTTAGGAGGCGTATTTTTAATTTAGGTCAGTATTATTTTTTAATGTTGCGTTCCCTAGACCCTAGTGGCTAGTGGCTAACGCCTAATTACATGGCAATCATCAAACATAAAAGCCAGCGTGTCGGCATTTTTATAGACACGCAAAACCTCTATCACTCGGCAAAGAACCTCTATAAATCAAAGGTTAACTTCGGCCAGGTGGTCAAAGAGGCGGTTGCGGGCCGCATACTCATCCGCGCCATCGCCTACGTTATACGCACCGAGTCCGAGGAGGAGAAGGGCTTTTTCGAGGCGCTCAACAAGCTCGGTATCGAAACCAAGGTCAAAGACATCCGCGTCTTTGCGGGCGGTGCCAAAAAGGCCGACTGGGACCTGGGCACGACCGTAGACATTGTCGCAATGGCCCAAAAACTCGATACGGTAATCTTGGCGACCGGCGACGGCGACTTTGTGCCGCTCGTCGAGTACCTCAAGTATGCGCACGGCTGCCAGGTTGAGGTTATCGCCTTCGGCAAATCCTCGAGCGGCCAGCTACGCGAGTCGGCCGACGACTTTATCGACATGTGCGAGGACCCGCGCAACTACCTCATCGGCTACCGCGGCGGGGTGGGGCGCTACATCCCGGGCTTCGGCGGCAAGTCGGGCAACGGCGGCGGCAAAGAGGGCCGTATCGACGCCGACACCAGCGTCGAAACGACCGAAGCCCCCGAGTGGAACGGCGAGGGCGAGGACCCGGCGATAAAAATGTCGGGCGAGTAGAGACTCCACGAAAGCAGGCTGGCGGGAGTACGGATACTATTTTGCTAAATAGTTCCTCAAGTCTCGTGCCGTCGCACTTGCGAAGCCTCCCGCCAACCTCTTTCGCTCCGCACCGAAAACCCGCTTTGGCGGGTTTTCTTAAATACAAAAGAAAGACCGCCCATCACACTGAGAGAAGTGTGTCGGGCGGTTTTGATTTAGGCGGCGTTCATCCGATTGAAGTCGTTGATACTGCTCTGCCCGTCGGCCCAAAGCCATCCTTGCAGATAGCCGAGGACCATATGGGCGAAGTAGTGTTGCGCGGTGGCATGGCTCTCTGCAAACTTGATCAGGTTTGGCATGTCCATGGTGTCGAAGACGTCCTTGCGGTAGTAGCGGCTGTGCAAATTTGCCCGCGCCGCGGCTCCGGCCGCAAAGCCGATCCACCAGCATCGCAAGTTGAGGTCGCCCTTTTTGGGGGCCTCATCCACCATCCATTGGATATGCTCGCGGACCGAGAGTGCCATCGGATTTTTGGCCCCGGCCGCAAACGGCCCGGGCTTTCTCACCTTGATATCCATGCCGATTAGTTTGGACAGGGTAGCGCCGACGTCGGGCCGCATGACCGAATCGACCTCCACCGACTCGGCAAAGTTGACCCCGTGATGGAGGACATAAACGCCCTTGGCTGTCCTAAGCCGGTCGGCACAAGTGGTGAGTGCCGATATCAACGTTTTAGAATCCATTATCTCTCTCCCAGGACAAGAAGACCGAACTGCCGCTACGCTAGCATAGGCGGGGCTTTTTTGCTACAGTCGGAGCAGAAGAAACCCCAGTGGAGGCCGTCATGGCAAACCCCACACAAGGCCGTTGTCTTCCTCACGTCACCTGCAAGTTCTGCGGTGCAGGTCCGCAGAACAGCAACAAGCACGACGAGGACTGTCTTATCAATGTCCCGTCCGCCGAAGCAATCCCGATTTGGCGCTGGGGTTATGATGATGCAAAGAGCGGCAAGATCACCTCTGTACTGGCAAACAGTAGCGTCTACCTGATGGGTAGACGGCTCGCAAAGAAAAACGCCCCAGCCGAGCATGCTGCGACCTCGCCCGAACGCGGCGTCGGCTTGGACCTGACGCTCTGAATGCAGGAACCTCCGCCTAGCGCGGAGGCTTTTCTTTTGCTATCGTTCTATATATTAATAGCGGCCTTTAGATAGGTAGTTCTCAAGTCAGCTTGAGACCTAAAATCTGGAGGCCTAACAAAAGGCCATTATGCAAAGCAAGACCTATTTGATAGAAGTCGGCGGCAAGACGCTGACCGCAGAGTTTAACGATTGGGCCGACCAGGCCAACGGCTCGGTATTGGTGCGCTACGGCAACAGCGCCGTGCTCGCCACCGCCGTGATGGGTGCCAAAGAGTCGACGCTCGATTACTTTCCCCTGTCGGTTGAGTAAGAAGAAAAGTTTTACGCCGCCGGCGCAATTTTGGGCAGCCGCTTTATGCGCCGCGAGGGGCGGCCGAGCGATGAGGCCGTGCTCTCGGGCCGCATTGTCGACCGCACCATCCGCCCACTCTTCCCCAAAGGATTGAAGCGCGACGTGCAGGTCATCCTCTCTGTGCTCGCAATAGAGGACTACGACACCGACGTGCTTGCGGTGACTGCCGCGTCTTTGGCGCTCTCGACCTCGAACATCCCGTGGAGCGGCCCCGTCTCGGCGGTGCGCCTGGGGCTCGAAGAGGGGACACCCGACTACATCGTCTACCCGACCTACAGACAGCGCGACGAAGAGCTACCGCCGAAGGCCCGCATGGACCTGACCGCCTGCGGCAAAGACGGCTTGATTAACATGATAGAGGTCGGCGCGCGCGAGGTCGGCGAGGAAATACTCGAGCAGGCCCTGGTACGTGCCTCTGCCGAGATAGAGCGGATTCAGGTGTGGCAGGAGGAAATAATTAAAGAGCGCGGTGTCGAAAAGGCCGCCTTTACACAACCCGAAAACGGCGCCGAGGTGGCGGCCGCGTTTGCACAAATTGTTGAGCCGATGCTCGCCTCGTATAAAGGCATCTTCGGCAAAGAGGAGCTCGGCGCAATGAAAGGTGAATGGATGAAAAAGGCCGCTGAACAATTTGCTGACATCAAACCCAACCAACTCGACGGCTATTTTGAAAAGCGTCTCGACGAGTTTGTGCACGATCTTGCTATTAAGGAAGGCAAGCGCGTTGACGGCCGCAAGTTTGACGAAATCCGTCCGCTCTTCGCCAAAGCCGGCGGCATCTCGCCGATGATACACGGCACGGGCCTGTTTTATCGCGGCGCGACGCACGTACTCGGTGCGCTGACGCTCGGCGGACCCGAGGCGGCGCAGATTATAGACACCATCGAGACGCAAGACGGCAAAAAGCGCTTTATGCTGCACTACAACTTTCCGCCGTTTAGCGTCGGCGAGACCGGCCGCGTCGGCGGCATGAACCGCCGCATGATAGGCCACGGCGCCCTGGCCGAAAAAGCTCTGCGCGCCATCATCCCCGCTAAAGAAACTTTCCCCTACACGATACGCATCGTGTGCGAGAGCTTGGCCAGCAACGGCTCGACCTCGATGGCCTCGGTCTGCGCCGGCACGCTGGCGCTCATGGACGCGGGCGTACCGATTACCAAACCGGTCGCGGGGATTGCCATGGGGCTCATGTCCGCCCAAGGCGGATCGGCCTCGGGCCGAATGTCAGACGGTCTTAAAAAATATAAGATATTAACCGACATCCAGGGCCCCGAAGACCACCACGGCGACATGGACTTTAAGGTTGCGGGCACCAGCGACGGCGTCACGGCCGTGCAGATGGACGTCAAAGTAGAGGGCGTGCCTTTGGCGGTACTGTCCGAGGCATTTGCCCAGGCAAAAAAGGCGCGCCTACAGATACTCGGCGTCATCACCAAAGAAATCGCGGCACCGCGCCCGAACCTCAGTCCGCGCGCTCCCGAAATAATCTCGATGAAGGTCAAACCCGACCAGATAGGCCTCGTCATCGGCGGCGGCGGCAAAACCATCAACGGCATCAAAGACATTACCAAGGTCGACGAAATCTCGATAGAAGACGACGGCTCGATATTTATCACCGGCAAGGGCGGTGCGGCGCAGGCGGCCAAGGCGATGATTGAGGCGCTGGTCAAAGAGTACAAGCCCGGCGAAGTGTACGACGGCGAGGTTACCCGCATGATGGACTTCGGCGCGTTTGTGCGCGTCGGCCCGGGCAAGGATGCCGAGGGCCTTGTCCATGTTTCTGAAGTGGCGCCGTTCCGCATCGACAAAATCGGCAGTGCACTCAAGGTGGGGGACAAAGTGCGGGTTATGATTAAAGAGATAGACGAGAAGGGGCGCATCAATCTCTCTATCAAAGCCGTCGACCCCAAGTGGGCCGAGAGTAAAGGGCTTACCCCATCAACCAATGCCGGACCAACCGATAGACCCCGTCGACCCTAAGAGCTTCCTCCTCCCCAAAAAAGAGGGTGGGCCTTCGCCGCTCAGCGCGCAACGCGTCAATGCGGGCGCGCTTTTGGAGCAGGAAACTGCGGCGGAACTGCCGAAGCAAGAGAAAGTTGAACAAAAGAAAACTTTTGAAGAGCCTTCCGCGGTCAAGGCTGTCCAAACCTACAGCACTGATATCAGCCGCGTCGTGCAAGCGGGCGGCGTGTCGGCCGTCACTATCGCGGCGGCCGAGGCCGAGCGCCGCGCCAAAGCCACCAAAGACGAACCAATTGCCCCGGCCTCGCTGAATCAGGAAGAAAAAGCTTCGCGCTGGCGCCTGGTGCTCCTCATCGGCGGCTCGGTGCTCATTGTCGCGGCCCTCGGCATCATTGCGGTACTCCTATTACGTACCTCCCCACAGAACACGGTCGCCAACGGACCCACGGCGCCGCTTATGTCGGTTGACCAAATCATATCCGTCTCTGCGGTGGCGGGCGTAACGCGTGACGCGCTGGTGACGGAGCTTGAAGCCGCGCGCCAGCAGGTCGCCTTGCCGGTCGGGCTCGTCGCCCAGCTATACGTCGGCACGCCAACCACGACCGGAGCAATCCCCGAACCGGTGCCGGCGCCGCAGGTACTCTCTGTTTTGGCGCCGGACATCCCGCAAGACCTGGTGCGCACTATTTTGCCGACCTATCTCCTTGGCGTGCACTCGTATGACGAAAACCAGAGTTTCCTGGTCTTGCGCGTCGACTCCTACCAACAGGCGTACTCGGGGCTTTTGGCGTGGGAGCCGACTATGCGGCAGGAACTTGCGCCGCTTTTTACCCGGCACCCGTCGCCCCGCATCCCCCCGGCCGAAGCCGAGGCTCCGGTCGGCTCCCCGACCTCTACGAGCGTCGGGGCCACCACGCCGGAGTTTTTCCAAACAGGCTTCACCGACAAAATAATCGAAAATCACGACGCCCGCGCGGTCCTGAACGGCACGGGAGACCTGTTGCTGCTGTGGACCTTTCTCGACCGCAATACGGTCATCATCACCACCAATGAGTACACTCTGCGCGAGGTTGTCCGCCGCATAAACACGGCGTCGGTGGTCCCCCAGCCCCGACAATAGGCCTGTGTGCTATACTCTTTTTCATGACTAACGCCGAACTGAAGTTGAAGTTGGAGGAGGAGTTGGATGTGGTGAGCCAGGAGCTGGCCGACTTGGGGCACGAGGACGTTGACCCCACCGCCACCGAACCCGACGAACTCGCCGACCGCCAGGAGGCCAGCGAGGAAAACGTGGGGGAGACAAGTGCCCTCACGGCCCGCAGGCTCGAAATCGCGGCCGCGCTCAAGCGCATGCAAGACAGCACCTACGGCTTTTGCGAGGAATGCGGCGAAAAAATAGAGGAGGACCGTTTGGAGGTTAATCCTGCGGCTCGGACGTGCAAGGTGCACATGGAGTAGGGGCTCCGCGGAATCAAATTTTCGCCGGGTACGACTTTTTTCTTGCTAGAAAAAGTCTGAAGACTCCCGCCGTCGCGGTCCGTACCCCCTCCAAAATTTATTCCGCTCCGCTCCGAAAACCCGCCAAGGCGGGTTTTCCTAAGCACAAAAACTACTTCGACGATGAGGAGCCCATTTTGATTTTCTATGCCTTGGAGCGTTTGATTACTTTTATTTCTTTCTCCCGCGAGGTAAAAAAGTTTTTGTACACGCCGACCCGGTACTCTGCGGGAAGTTTTTTAACGCGGTTGTGCTTGATGGCATATTCGGGGAAGTACGGCAGCGCCCCGATGGCGCTAAATATCTCCTGCGGGTTGAGGAACGCCATCCCTTCTTCTGCAAAGAAGTTGCTATCCACTTCGTAGAGGAGGACCAGAATTAGATACACGGACACCGACAGCAGACCGACGATAATGCTTAAGAAGGGGCTGCCGTCGCGCAGCCCAAAAAGCAGAGCCACGACGGACACCGAGAGCGCGGAGAGGATGAGCCAGTGCAGGGTTTGTACTATGTGCGAGGAGGCAAGCATAATCGACTGGCGTGTCTTGAACAAACTGCTTTTTGTTTCCTGCAAGTAGGAGAGGGCGGCCTCTTGTCTTGGGGTGGCGGCCGGTGGATCAATGGAGTCGACCTCTTTTGCCACTCGCGCAAACTCGTCGCGTGTGCCCTCGACATAACCCTTTAGCTCGAAGTCAAACGATGCAACAAGGTAGCGGTCTATAGACTCGGCGATCCGGCCCGCCCCCGGCTCGTCAACCAGTTTTGCGAGGTTGTGCAAGATTATCAGTCCTCCCTCCTCCTCGGCCAAGAGACTTTGGAGGTTTAAGTAGTTGGTGGTGGCGGCCGCTATAAAAAATCCGACCAAAATAGTGAGCGTGAGGGATGCAACGGTAAGCAGGGTCGAAGTGTCAAAACTAAAACGAAAGACCGGGAGTAAAAAGGCAAGACAAAAGACGCACGCCGGCGCTAAAACTTTGAGCAAAAACCGGTTGCCGAACGTCCGCATACCTAATATGATACCGCACTAAATAACGCCGTGAGGAACTCATAGTATTATCTGGGTATGCAGTATGCAAAAGTGTACGGCGCGCAGACGTCGCTTCTTTCGCCTTATTTAGTTTCTATCGAAACGGACCTCTCGCGAGGGCTCCATGCTTTTACTTTAGTGGGCCTGCCCGACAAGGCGGTCGAGGAGTCGCGCGACCGGGTGGCGGCCGCCATCAAGCACGCGGGGTTTGAGTCGCCTAAGTCGCGCAACCAAAAAATCGTCATTTCGCTTGCGCCGGCGGATTTAAAAAAGGAAGGGCCGATGTTCGACCTGCCGATTGCGCTGTCGTACTTGCTGGCGGCCGGCGATATTAAGTTTGACCCCGGGCCGTACGTGTTTGTCGGCGAACTTTCGCTCGACGGCATGGTTAGGGGCGTGCGCGGGATTTTGCCCCTGGTGGCCGAGGCCAAGCGCAAGGGTAAAAGGGCGATGTTCGTGCCAAAGGAGAATGAGCGCGAAGCCGCATTGGTCGGCGGCATCAGTATTTATGGGGTAGAGAGTTTGCGGGAGGTTATAGACTTTTTGAATACGAAGCGAAACCGAGGACCGTCCTTAGAAAAGGGCTCCAAAGGACGGTCCTCGGTAACTCTCAAGCCCGCGCCGCAGACAAAACTACCCATACCCGACGCCGAAACCCAGTTTAGCTTTGAGGACATCCGCGGGCAGGAGGGCGCCAAACGTGCGGCGGTTATTGCCGCGGCCGGCGGGCACAACTTAGGCCTCTCGGGCCCGCCCGGCACCGGCAAAACCATGCTGGCCCGCGCACTCGCAAGCATTTTGCCGCCGCTTAACTTCGACGAAGTGCTGGAGGTCAACGGCATACACTCGGTCGCGGGCGCTCTGCACGGCGAGCTGATGGTACTGCCGCCGTTCCGCGCGCCGCACCACACCTCCTCCTACGTTTCGATAGTCGGCGGCGGGACAACCCCGCGCCCCGGTGAGGCGACACTCGCGCACCGCGGCGTTTTATTTTTAGATGAATTCCCTGAGTTTGAGCGGCGCGTTATCGAGGCCCTGCGCCAGCCGCTCGAGGACCGCGTCATCTCTATCGCGCGCGCCAAAGGCACGGCGCAATTCCCCGCGCGCTTTACGCTGGTTGCCGCGATGAACCCGTGCCCCTGCGGCAACTGGGGCCACCCCGAACTGGCCTGCACCTGCTCGCCGATTGCCATCGAGCGCTACCGGCGCAAAGTATCGGGCCCGATAGCCGACCGCATCGACCTCTGGAGCATGATGGGCCCGGTCGAGCTGGGCGAGCTCGGCAAGCGCAACAAGTTAGGGACAGAGACGATTGCCGCGCGCGAACGCGTGCTCAAGGCACGCGCCGCACAGCACGGCCGCTTTGTCCATACTAAAAATCCCCACAAAACCAACAGCGACCTGTCGCCGCGCGAACTCGACGAGTTGGTGCCCCTGCGACCGAGCGTGCGCGCCGTGTTAGAAAAAGCGGGCACGCGCCTGGCACTCTCGCCGCGTGCATTCCATCGCGTCATAAAAGTAGCGCGCACCGTAGCCGACTTAGACGAATCGCCCGACATAAACGAAAGTCATGTACTGGAAGCCCTGCAGTACCGCGAGCGGAAAAGTTAGGGTATAGTACCCGACAGACGTTTTGGGGGAGGAAACAATGGACAGCGACGAGAGGAATATTCTGCTCTGCATGACCGGCGACCCTCGGTCGCCGGCCGCTATTGCCGAAACCGTTGCCGAGCTTACCGGCGCCCGGTATACGAAGTCTTACGTCATGGTGACCTTCTTTCGCCTTGTGCGGATGACCTTGCAGGGGCTGGTGACCATGCAGGGTTCTGGGGACCCGATGATCCCGCCCATGGCACATCTCACCAAAAAAGGGCTGGAAGCGCAGGCGGAACTCGTCGCCGAAAACTCGGAACTCCAGCTGCGGGTGTTCTGTGCACACTTGTACACGCGCCCTGCCTACAGAGCCAGCGCGCATTAGCCGCGGGCCGCCGAGTTTTCGGCGGCTTTTTTCTTTGTGCAAATGCGTTTATGATTGCGGGCATGGCCGCAGACCCGCACGAAGCTTCGCGCAAGCACTTACTGAGAGACCTGCGCCTCGGCGCGTTTGTTAAAAAGCACGGGCCGATTATGCACCGGCGCGAGCACGCACCCGGCGCGTTTCAATCGCTCTGCGAGTCTATTATTTACCAACAACTTTCGGGCAAGGCGGCAGGAACTATTTTGAAACGATTCATATCGCTGTGGCCCAAGAAAAAATTCCCCACACCCGACGATGTTTTAAAAATACAGACAGAGAAGTTGCGCACGGCGGGGCTCTCGGGCCAAAAAGCCTCGTACCTCAAAGACCTCGCGGCAAAGTTTAGAGACGGCACCATCAACCCGAAGTTGTTTCACCGCATGAATGACGCCGAGATAATCGGGCACGTCACGGCGGTCAAAGGGATAGGCGAGTGGA
>JBBUFU010000063.1:0-8796 GCA_038056365.1 Patescibacteria group bacterium | reverse complement strand
TGGTCGGGTAGCAGCCGGCGATGTTGGCGGTGCTGGCGGTCGGCGCGTTGGCCATCGTGTTTGAGTTGCGCATGCCCCACTGGCGCACCGCCTCGCGCACCAAGCGCCAGTCGAGCGTCTCGTGGCGCGGCACGTCTATCTTTTCGCCGCGCTCCTGCTCGAGGAGGGCGATAGTGTCCTGCGGCAAAATCCCGCGGTCCCACTTGCTGCCTTTATAGGTCTCGTAGGTGCCGCGCTCTTTGGCGAGGAGCGAGGAGGAGAGTATCGCGTGGTAGGCGACCGCCTCCATGGACTCATCGCTAAAGCGCACGGCCTCGTCGGTGTCGAAGTTGATGTTCATCTTAAAGAGCGAGTCCATAAGCCCGCGGAGCCCCAAGCCCACCGGGCGGTGGCGCATGTTTGAGCGTTTTGTTTTTTCGGTCGGGTAAAAGTTGACGTCGATGACGTTGTCGAGCATGCGCATCGCGACCGGCACCACGCGCGCCACGGCCTCGCGGTCAAAGCGGCCGTTCACTACAAACGCCGACATGTTGATGGAGCCAAGGTTGCATACGGCGGTCTCCTCGGCGCTGGTGTTGAGCGTTATCTCGGTGCAGAGGTTCGACGAGTGCACCACGCCGATGTGGTCCTGCGGAGAGCGGATGTTCGAAGGGTCCTTCCACGTAATCCACGGGTGTCCCGATTCGAACAGCATGGTGAGGTTTTTGCGCCAGAGGTCGGCGGCGCGGATTTTTTTGTGGTGGGGGATTTTGCCGTCTTCGGCCAACTGCTCGTAGCGCGCGTAGGCCTCGTCGAACTTGCGGCCGTAGAGGTCGTGCAGGTCGGGCACGTCGGAGGGGCTAAAGAGCGTCCAGTAGCCGTCCTCGCGCAGGCGCTTCATAAACAGGTCGGGCACCCACACGGCGATGTTGAGGTCGTGGGCGCGGCGCCGCTCGTCGCCGGTGTTCTTGCGGAGCTCCATAAAGTCCTCGATGTCGAGGTGCCAGTACTCGAGGTACACCGCGGCGGCGCCGCGGCGGCGGCCCGAGCGGTTAATCGAGATAGTGACGTCGTTGGCTATTTTTAAGAACGGGATGACGCCCTGGCTCTCTACCCCGGTCGACTTGACGATCGAGCCGGTAGCGCGCACGGGGGTCCAGTCGGTGCCGAGTCCGCCGGCAAACTTTAAGAGTTGCGCGCCGTCGCTGAACTCGCGGAATATCTGATGCAGGTCGTCCGGCACGGTCGAAAGAAAGCACGACGACAGCTGCGGCTTGCGGAGCCCCGCGTGGTAGAGCGTAGGGGATGACGGCGTGTAATACATCGAGGCCATCACTTCGTAAAACTCAACCGCGTAGCGGTGCCGCTCCTCGGGAGTCTTTTCGGCCAGGGCACAGCCCATGGCGATGCGCATCCAGAATATCTGCGGGGTCTCCAAGAGTTTCCTCGTGCCGTGCTCTTTAGAAAGGTAGTTGGCCTGCAGGGTTTGGAGCCCCAAGTACTTAAAGTCGCGGTCGCGCTCTATCATCAGCGAGTCGGCGAGCCGCGGCAGGTCAAACTCGAGCATCGCCTGGTCAAACTGTCCTATCTCGACGCCGCGTTTGATGGCGTTGACGAAGGCCTGCCGGTAACCCTCTTCGAGGTTTGCGTAGTCCACCGCGCCGATAACCTCGCGGTACATGTATTGCAACAAGAGACGCGCCGCCACGTAGCTGTGCGCCGGGTCGCGCTCGATGAGCGAGCGCGTGACCATGATAAGCACGTCGTGGATGTCTTTGGTTTTGATGCCGTCGTACATCTCGGCGCGCACGCGCGCGATGATGGCCGGCACGTCTATCTCGCGCTCAAAGCCCTGCGCCGCCATGAGGAGCGTTTTGGTGATTTTTTGCTCGTTAAACTGCTCCCCCCCGCCGTCGCGCTTGAGTATGGTGAGCTGGTTTTCTGTTATTTTTTCGGCTACTTCGGCCTTTTTCTCCTCTCGTATCTTTTGGTGCTCGTAGCGGTAAATGATGTACGACTTGGCGACCGAAAAGTAGCCGCGCTCCATGAGCGCAGTTTCGACCAGGTCTTGGATATCCTCGACCGTGGGGATAAACGCGGTGTTGCCGAACTTTAAGTCGATAGAGTCGACGACGACGCGCGTAATGTCGATGGCGTCCGCGTCGTGGCTGTCGCCGAGCGTCGCGGCAAAGGCTTTTTGTACAGCGATGGTGACGTTTTGCGGGACAAAGTCTACTATCTCGCCGTTCCGCTTTTTAACCTTTTGAGTGATAGCCATGGAGATCCAATTATACCTGCCTGCCGGCAGGCAGGCGCCTTAAAATCTTGTGTATAAGCCACTGCGATACTAAATTCATCAAAACGCAACCCTTTTTTGCAAAAAATTAGAAAACAGTGTCAAATAATGCTCAAATTTGACGTTCTTCTCCCACTTTGCCCTTTGTAGCCTTGGCGAAATAGGGCTTCAAAAACGGCTCAGTTGGGCGCTTTGCGAGCCTATTGACTTTTGTACCCAACCTGTTGTGGATAAGTAAATAATATTATTTTGATATTATGTAATATCATAAGCCTCAGGGGTTATTTAAAGAAAACCGGTATCTCGACCGACTGGTCAAAGGCCGGCTCGCCGGAGGGGTTGTCTTTTTTGAGTATCAAGAACCCGCGGTTTGCCGCCGGGTCGCCCGCGACGGGCTTAACAAACGTGAGCGTAACGGCAAAGGGGACGAAATCCCGGGTCATCCATTCGCCCTGTGCTTGGGCCGGAGCCTCTGCGATTATTCTGCCGTCCCAGTCGGTCAGCACCACGGGAAAGCTCGCCTCGAAGTACCACGTGCCGCGCGCCTTGCCGGTGACTATCACTGTCGAAGAGGATATAACGTCGCCCGGTTTGGGAGAGTCGACCATAATAAGGTCGGGTATACCGGCAATGTCCGGAGTTTTTGGCGCAGGGATTACAGCGAGGGCGAGTGCTCCGCCGAGGGCTATTATGCTGAGCACTATGACCGCAAGCCTCCAGCGGTTACGCATGCAGTTTGGGCAGGAGGTCTTTTATCAGCGCCGCGGTCTCCTCGGGGCCGAAGACCTCGTGGGTGGGGATGCCTGTGCCGATGACCACCGAGTCGTTGCCGCCCTCTTGGAGCGCGTCGCCCACGTAGAGCATGTCGGTAAGCGGAATACCCGTGAGCTCGGCGAAGCGCTGCACCCCGTAGGCTTTAGTGATGCCTTTGCGAGTGATGTCGACCGAGGTTGAGCCGTTGGCACCTTCTGAAAACTCGGGCAGGCGTTTGGCAACCGCGTCGCGCAGGGCGCGTTTTTTGGCGCCGTTGACATCCCATTTTTTCTTCTCCTCGGGCGGCGCTTGTTGCCCGAGGCCGGAGAAGACAATTTCCGCTCCGCGGTCCTCGATCCGCTCGCCCCAGACGCGCACCGGCACTTCGTAGAGCCCAGTCTCCTTGAGCGCCTCGTCGAGCGCCTTTAAAATATGTTCGCGCTCCTGCGGGCTAAAGGCGTTGTCGTACTGCGCATGCCAAACGCCCGCGCGGTAGACAAAGCATTGCGCCGCATTGTCGGGGAAGATAAACAGGCGCTCTAAATTGGCGCCAAGCGGCAGTGCGGGGAAAAACTGCTTTTCAAACTGGGGGAACCCGGCCCCCGACATCACCGCAACGGGCACGTGCTTTAAAAGTTCGCCGATGAGGAGCCCCATCTCGGCCTCGACGCGCTGTTTGCTCTCGGCCAAGGTTCCGTCGAGGTCAAACACCAAAGCTTTCGGTACCTTGTTCATGCTTAGGCAAGGTTGTCCGGCAGTAAAATTTTGAGCAATTTCTTCAGCGACATGGTCGCGACGCCCACCACCGTGTCCGCGCCGCCGTAATAGATATACAAAGTGTCGCCGCGCAGGACCGCGCCGCAACTAAAGACCGCGTTGCGCACTTGGCCCACGCGCTCGTACTCCTCGAGCGGCTCGAATATCGTGTCAACGCTGCGCGAGACGATAACCGCCGGATTTTTGAGGTCGAGCAGGACCGCGCCGAGCCGGTAGGTCGCGGTTTTAGAAACGCCGTGATAAATAAGCAACCAGCCTTTTTTGGTCTTGATGGGGGGCCCCGCAATGCCTATTTTTTTGCTGTCCCACATGCCGGGGCGGGGGCCCATAATCTCGATACAGCGCGTCAGCCGCGATTTTTTAAAATCGAGCGTGTCTAAAAAGTCGGCGCACAACAGCGGGTCGATACGATGGAGTATCATATATTGCCGGTGGATTTTCTCCGGCGCCAGAGCCGCGTCCTTGTCCTGCACCGGATCGGGCGTGACCAGTTGAGGCTTCTCCCATTTGTCCCACCGGCCCCCGACGAAGTCTTTGACCGAAATCGACGACAGCGCCACGCGCCACGGGTCGACCCCGTTGAAGGCGGTGTACATAAGATAAATGGTGTTGCCGATGCGGGTAAGCCGCGGGTCCTCGCAACCCGACGGAGCGCCGTCGAGTTTTTTCTTTTCAAACTCTTCGCGGGGGACATAGCAGGGCGCCGCGCCGCGCTTGGTTATTTTGATGCCGTTTTTGCTGGCGGCGTAGCCCAAGACCGAGGTATTGTCCTGTCCCATCGCGCGGTACAGCAGGTGCACGGTGCCGTCGATGTCGATGGCTGCGGGGTTAAACACCGCCTTGCTCTCCCACTCATGTTTTGGGGCGGGCCGAAGTATCGGATTTTCTTTGACGCGCTTGGCCAGCTCGATGCGCCGCTCGGGGATGAGGGCCGAGAGCAGGTCGTCGAGGCTCAGCGACGCTTTGGCGCACACCGTGTCGGCCGCGCCGTAGTAGAGGTCGATGCGGCCGTTTTTATCGAGCGTCGCCCCGGTGGGGAAGACGATGTTGGGCACCATGCCGTACTTCTCATAAATTTCTTCTGGGACCATAATGGGGCCCTTGGTTTTGCCGACAATGCGGCGCGGGTCTTTGAGGTCAAGGAGCATCGCCTCGACGCCAAAAACGCGCTCGCCCCCGCCGAAGTAGTTTTGGATGTACGAGTAAAACACCAGCCAACCCGCCTTGGTCCTCAGCGGCACCGAGCCCACCTCGACATGGTCCTGCTCGAAGCGCAGGGGATTAATCGTATTTTCCTGCAATTCGGCGTGCCAATGCTCCCAAAAGCCGAGGTCCCACAGCTCTTCTATTTTGTCGCACTGCGCGATGGCGATGCGGGCGGGCGGCTCGTCGGTGTGGGCGGTCAACATGACGGTAATTTTGCCGTTGATGCGCTCGGGGAAGAGGACGAACGCCTTGGCGTTAAACGGCGTTATCAGATGCTTTTCGTCTATAGTCTCGAGGTCTTTGGATATGGCAACCGCGACCTTGATGTTGCCCGCGTTAAACGGCATGCCGCCGAGCGCGGTGTAAAAGGTGTAGTAGGCCCCCTCAAAGTAGGTGACGCGCGGGTCCTCGCAACCGTACTTGTCCCACGGCTCGGTGGGTATGATGAACTGCCGCTGGTTTTGAAAGTGCTCGCCGTCGAGCGAGAGCGCCTTGCCGATGGTCGAGATACCGGCCGGCGTCATGAGGGCGTCGGGGCGGCCGAGCGCGCGGTAGAGCACGTGGGTAATATTTCCTTTCTTTACGGGCGAAGGATTAAAGGTGGCGCGCGCCTCCCACTGCTTGTCGTTGACGGGGGAGATGAGCGGGTTATGCGGACTGCGGCGGATGACGTACATATTTTCCTAAATTATACTCTATAAAAGTTTTACCACGTCGTAGTTATGCGCAAGTTTGTTTTTTATATAAATTATGGTATGGTGTTTGGCAGTTAACGTCCTTTTCGCCAACTGAAACCGGGAGGATTCGATGTCTGAAACTCTGCAAGCCCGCGTTGCCGCCGACAATGCGGCGAGCCGTCTCGAAAATAAGCGCCAGATGGTCGCCATTTTTATGACCGTTGGCTACTGTACCGCCTGCGCCGCACTTGTCTACTTCATCCAAGTGCGCATCAGTGCCACCGTCGCCTACGAGCTTGCTGCCTTGCAGATGTTCTCGGTCATGGTCGGCTGGGGCGTCTACAAAGACATGGATGGCAAAGGCGCTTCCGGGCTTGTAGGCCCGGGACTATCCGGTTTGGCTCTCATGGGTGGAATTGAGTTCGCCCGGTTGTTTGTGAACAATTGGGAATTGAAAATAGTTGTCGTCGCCGACCTTGCGACGCTTGCCGCCAGCTTTTCGCTTGCCGGTGGCCTCGCGGTGATGCTGTATGCGGTCATCCTGCACTTCCAGCCCATACCGAAATAAGTTCCAAACCCCGGCATCGCGCCGGGGTATTTTTCTTTTTGAGCCTTGACACTCTACTAATTAAAAGGTGACACCTTTTTAGGGCGGCCACGAGGTTTAACTGCCAAAGAAGATTCAATTTCTTGATAGTAGAGTTGTGCTTCTTTTAACACATGGGCGAGAGGCGGCAAATTTTCTTTTATTAAACCAAAAGCCTCTGCGTCAAGTATTGTATGCTCGGGTCTTTTTTCTTTTCCAAAATAGTCTGGCAGACTTGAGTATTTGTATTCAAGCAATTTTTTCTCAAGTTGGGCCGGATTGTTTACTATCCCTTGTTTCCACCCCGGCTCAAAAATTTCTGCGGGATTAAGATGGATGTACTGTGCGACTCTGTGAAAATACCCATCTTCTGAAATATGTTTTGATCGAAATGGTTTAACCATAAGATTGCCGATACGGCTATATTTTGTGTTGAAGTACATGGTATAGGCGGTCCCGATTTTGCGCATAAACTTTGTAATACCGCCCTCAATTTTTTCTTGCACCAATAAATGTGGGTGGTTATCCATTAGACAGTGCGCCCCCATGGCGACAATCGGGGTGCGTGGGAGCGTGAATATGTCTCGGTAGGGGATTTTCTTTAGAAGCTCAAGATTGATTTCTTTCGTATCGTTTCCCAGATATAGGAGTTTTAGGAATCTTTCAAAGTCGCCTTGGTTGCCAAATACAATTCGTTTATCGATTCCTCTACTGTAAAGGTGATACCACTCAAGGGGCGCAAAGGAGTCTTGACGAATCATAAATAAAAGGTGACACCTTTTAAACAGGCGTGAGCACCGCGTGGTCGCCGGTCATCAACTTGTGGAGGAACTCGGAGAGTGGCGCCTTGGCCGCGGCAACATATTTGTCGCCGCCGCCGTAGTAGACGATGAGCTCGTCGCCGATAATTACCGCGCCGCTGGCGTACACGACGCCCGGCTTCCAGTCGTGCTCGTACCACGCTTCGGGTACCAATATAGAATGCGCGCTCCGGTACAGGACTTTTGTCGGGTCGTTAAGGTCGAGCAGCATCGCGCCCACGTTGTAGCCGTGGCCGTAGCCGGGGTTCATCCCGTGGTAGAGCAGGAGCCAGCCGTCTTTGGTTTTGATCGGCGGCGCGGCCGCTCCGCGCACGAACGCGTCCCACCTGCCTTCGCGTCCGCCGCGGCGGTTGTTGCTCTGTATAGGCTGTTTGCGCAGGTTTTCGAGGTCGTCGATGTACTCGATCGTCAGATTTGGCGTCATGGCGTGCAATATCGCAAACTTGCCGTTTATCTTTTCGGGGAAGAGGACCCAGTTTTTGTGCGCCTGCTCTTTGGGCGAAATAGGGATATGCCGCGACCAGCGCCACATCGCGGCGGTCAGGTCGGGGAGCGCAAGCGCCGCGATAGCGAGGCGCATCGACTGCCAACTTTCAAAAATGCCGAAGGTTAAGTACAGACGTTCGTCGATAATGACCGCGCGCGGGTCCTCCGAGCCGCCCCAGCCGCCGCCCGAAGCGTAAAGGTCGGTGTCGTAGGAAAGCTTGCGGTACTGCACGCCGGGCATCGGCTCTTGTATCGCGACGCCGACGCCGGGGTCATAGGCGGGCCGCGGGTCGCGTATAAAGTGGATGCCGTCGGTGCTCGTGGCGTAGCCGATGCGCGAGATGCCGTCGCGTCCGAGTGCGCGGTAAAACAAGTGCACGCGCCCGTCGTGGTAGACCGCCGCCGGATTAAAAACCGCTTCGGACTCCCACCACACAGTGGGGTTGGGGGAGAGCACCGGGTTTTGCGGAATGCGGTTGAGTCGCAGGGGCCGGCGCATCCACGCCAGCCAATACAAAAGGAGCGCCAGGCAGGCGAGTACCAGCGCAATAAGCGAAAAAATGATGCCGAGAGATTCAGACCCGCCCATACTTGTCTTCTAGGCGGGTAATGTCGCCCTCGTCAAACTCGCCGAGCGCAATTTCGAGAAAAGTCAGGCCTTGGGGGCCGCCCAGGGCGCGGTGAGTCTCGCCCTGTTTTATAAAATAAGTCTCGCCCGCTTTGGCGTCATACAAAAGGCCGCCGACGGTGACGGTGCCGCTCCCCGAGAGTACGCGCCAAAACTCCGCCCGATGGCCGTGCGTCTGCAGGGAAAACGCCTCGCCCGGGTTGACGGTGATTATCTTGACCGTTGTTTGCTCGTTGAGCGTAAACCGTTCGAAGTTTCCCCACGGGCGAACTTCCTTCTCATAATTAGAGAGGCCTTCCATGCTCTAATTATATATCAAAAAAATATGCGCCGAGGCGGCCGCTCCTACGTTGTAGGCCGCAGCCGCCTCGGCTCATATCATCGACATATTCTTGTCGGACTAGCTGATACTACACCGATGTTAACTACCAACCCCGCAAGAAGGTGACGGCGGCCCTTATGGGGCTCCAGATCGCCGATTCTTCCTGCGTCCTGACCAGCGTACCAGAGGCGTCCTGAACCGCAGGTGAACTTACTTTTCTTAATCCGCCGGCCGGCAGAAAGAGCGAGACCGTAGTGCCGCGGCC
>JBBUFU010000062.1:0-16186 GCA_038056365.1 Patescibacteria group bacterium | reverse complement strand
TCGTCGAGGCGATGGCGCTCGGCACGCCGGTTGTGGCAACCGCGGTCGGCGGCAATCCGGAACTGATTGAAGACAGGGTCGACGGCCTGCTGGTGCCGCCGGGAGACGACAACGCCCTGTACGCGGCGCTCAAGCGGGTGCAGGAGGACAAGGAGTCCGCGTTGGCGCGCGCGCAGTCCGCGCGCGCAAAGACCGGACTTTTTTCCATTGAGCGTACAATAGGGAAACTCGCGGAGCTTCTGCGGGGTTAAAAAGCCATATGCGAGTACTCGTATTATCAATAGACCCGAATACCTTTGTTGAAGGCAGCGCGGTCGCGCGCCGGTTCCGGCTCCAGGCGGCGACCGTCGAGCGGCTCGACGTACTGGTGCCGCACGGGCCGGGCGCGCTGGTTCAATTGGCGGGCAATGCCGCCGCGCGCGGTTTCGGACTCGGCAAAGTAGGCGGCTTCTTCCGCACGCTCGCGGCCGGCTGGCGCATCGAGCGGCCGGATGTGGTATCGGTGCAGGACCCGTTTTTATTGGGGCTCCTTGGTTGGATCATCGCGCGTATGCGCGGCGCGCAGTTCCACGTGCAGGTGCATACGGATATTTTTCATCCGGGCTTCGTTTCCAACACTCCCGCCAACCGCCCCCTCGTGCTCCTCGCGCGCTTTATCCTGGGGCGCGCCGATGCCGTCCGCGTCGTGTCCGAGCGCCTGCGGCAGTCGCTCCTCACGCGCGGCGTCCGCGCTCCCATAGGAGTACTGCCGGTATTCGTCGACGCCCCGGCGATAGAAAAAGCGGTCCCGCTCAACCGCAGGCAAAAGTATCCCCGCTTCGAAAAACTCCTGTTGGTGGCGTCCCGCCTCGAGCAAGAAAAGAACGTCGCCGACGCGATACGGGCGATGCCGGAGATACTCCGCGCGCACAAGGAGGCGGGTCTCGTCATTTTGGGCGACGGCTCGCAACGGCAGGCGCTCGAACAGCTTGCGGCAAAACTGGGCGTAGAGGACCATGTCGTGTTCGAGGGCGCGCAGAACCCTTTTTCCTATTATAAAGTCGCCGATGCGGTACTGGTCACGTCGCACTTTGAGGGATACGGCATGGTTATTGTCGAGGCACTCCTCGCCGGTTGTCCGGTCGTCTCGTACGATGTCGGCGTCGCGGCCGAAGCGGGCGCTACGGTAGTGGAGCCGCGCGAGCTTGCGGCAAAGGTAATAGAGACGCTCTCAAGCGGCATCCGCTCGCATACTCTTTTTGCAATCCCTTCAGAAATTGAGTACCGCGATTTGTGGCGCACCCAGATCGGAAGCGCCCCCGCGGCCGCCGGCATGAGTCCTGCGCGCCAAATACGCGACAAGGAGCTTCCGCTGGTAGGATTTGTCGGGCAGGGATTTATCGGCAAAAATTACGCCGATGATTTTGAGCGGCGCGGCTTCAAGGTGGTGCGCTACGCGCTTGAGGAACTGTACCGGCAGAATAAAGAAAAAATCAAAGACTGCGACATTGTTTTTATTGCAGTACCGACGCCCACCACTCCCGACGGATTCGACGACCGCATTGTTACGGAAGCGGTCGGTTTGGTCGGCGCCGGAAAAATCGCGGTCATCAAGTCTACCGTATTGCCCGGTACCACCGGGAGCCTCCGCGCCCGCTATCCGGGCGTGTTCGTTATGCACTCGCCGGAATTTTTGGCGGAGGCCACGGCCGCTTACGACGCGTCGCATCCGACGCGCAACATCATCGGCATTCCGGAGGAAAGCCCCGGGATGCGCCAACGCGCCGATGAGGTACTCCGTGTTTTGCCCCCCGCGCCGTTCGAGCTTGTCTGCGCGTCGTGCGAGTCCGAGCTCATCAAGTACATCAACAACACGATGCTCGCGATGAAGGTGGTGTACGTCAATATGGTATACGACCTCGCCCATAAGCTTGGCGCCGACTACGAGGTGGTGCGCGACGCCGTCGCCGCCGACCCGCGCATCGGCCGCAGCCATCTGGACCCCGTGCACAAGAGTGGACATCAGGGAGCCAGCCCCGGGCGGGGCGCCGGAGGACACTGCTTTATTAAAGATTTCGAGGCTTTCCGCCGACTCTACGGGAGCCAAGTGGGAGACATCTCCGGGCGGGAACTCCTCGATGCCGTAGTCCAAAAAAATATCGAGCTCCTGCTCGGGAGCGGAAAAGACCGCGACCTCCTCGAGTCGGTGTACGGCAAGGAAGTCGGCCGGACAAAACCATGAATCTCTTACTGTGCACGCAAGTGGTAGATAAGAACGACCCGGTGCTCGGGTTTTTTGTCCGGTGGATAGAGGAGTTTAAAAAACATTGCGAGGTGGAGGTTATCTCGCTGAAAGACCTCGGGTCCGGCGGAAAAGTCGTGCGGGCATGGCGGTTGCTGCGCATCGTTTGGGAAAGAGAGTATGATGCAGTTTTTATACACATGAATCCGGAGTATTTGGTTGTAGCCGGATGGTTGTGGCGCTTGCGCGGCAAAAAAACCGCTCTGTGGTACGCACACGGTAGCGTTAACATTAAGCTGCGAGTTGCGGTAGCTTTTGCCAATGTTGTGTTTACGTCAACTTCAGAAGGCTTCCGGTTGAAGAGCAAAAAGGTGCATATCGTTGGACAAGGTATTGATACTAACTTCTTTTTTCCTGATTCGAGTATTCCTCGCGGCAATTGGATACTCTCTGTCGGCAGGCTCAATCAGAGAAAGAGGCATGACTTAGCAATACGAACCGCTGTGAGCGAGAATTTGGAACTCCGCATAGCAGGCGAAGGGCCGGAGCGCAAAAACCTTGAAACGCTCGCCAAAGAGCTCGGCGCGTACGTTATATTTTTAGGCGCTCTCACACAAGAACGCCTGCGTGATGAGTACCGCAAGGCCGCTTATTTATTGCACACCAGCGAGACCGGAAGCCTCGACAAAGTAGTGCTCGAGGCGCTGGCTTGCGGCTGCCCGGTAAAAACTAACGACCCGGCACTCAAGCACCTCGAGCAGGCAACCCCCGCATATATCCGCGAACACCACTCGCTCAAAAATCTTATTCCTGCGATACTAAAAGAGCTCATATGACCGCGCCCCAAGTAGATAAATCGCACTACTCCTTCGGCAGATACGTGTTGTAAAAGTCTCCGCACTGGACAAAAAACAGGGGAGTTTGATATAGTCCGACTCTATGAAAGTCGGCATTGTAGGGCTCGGCATGGTCGGCAGTGCCGTCAGACACGGCATGAAGCATATCGGCCATGAGATTTTTGTGCACGATATTAAGTTGCCTGAAACTTCTTTGCGCGACGTGCTCGGTACCGGCATAGTATTTATCTGCGTACCGACCCCTCCGGCTGCCGACGGGCGCTGTGACACCTCTATAGTCAGGAAGGTGGTAGCCGACCTTGCCGCCATCAACTATCGCGGACTGGTAACCATTAAGTCTACGGTTGAGCCGGGGACCACCGATACACTGCAAAAGCTCTATCCCGATCTGCGGCTGTCTTTTTGCCCGGAGTTTTTGCGCGAAAAGGCGCAGTACGTCGACTTTGTCGAGTATCACCACGTTTGTATTATCGGCGCGTACACGGATGAGGACTACCGTACCGTGTGCGAGGCGCACGGGTCGCTCCCCGAGCACTTTGCAAGGATGAAGCCGCTTGAGGCTGAACTCTCAAAATATTTTTGGAATGTCTTTAACGCGCTGCGCATCGTGTTTGCCAACCAGTTTTATGATGTCGCCGCCGCCGTGGGTGCCGATTACAAGACAATAAAAAACGCGCTCGCCAAGCATCCGAACATCCCCGACGTGTATCTGCAAGTCAACGACAACTTCCGCGGGTTTGCCGGCAACTGTCTGCCCAAAGACACCCTCGCCTTCGCGCAGTACGCTAAGACCAAGCTGGATCCGTCGCTCGGACTCTCTTTGTTTGATGGCATCGTGGAGATAAACCGCCGCTACAAACCGACGGTGCTGTAGAAACTCTTCTGGTAGAATTGGGTTACATTGGTACTAATGCCCGAACACAAAAAAATAACTTTTTTTGTGTTGCCTGCTTGGCGACGCAAGGATTTCCAGCATATTCCGCTACTCTATCCGTTTTGGGGCAACCCGCTCGACAAAGGCCGGGTGCCGTTCCAACACGCTCTTTTTGAACGGTACGGGTTTGACGCGGAGCACTACTCCATTACCGACAACGAGACTAAGGCCGACCTTGTGCTGATGCCGTACGCGCATAATCTCGCACTGCGCGCTATGCCGGACCTTTTGGCGGAGTGCCGGTCTGTTGCCGGCCGGTTAGGTAAGCCGCTGCTTATTGATGGGGTTGGGGATATAGAACACCCGGTCCCGGGCGGCGTGCTCGTACTGCGTTACGGCGGCTACCGCTTTTTGCGCACTCAAAACGAGATAATCATCCCGCCGTACGCCAATGACCTACTGGAATTATATTGCGGTGGAAATGTACGCATCCGGGGGTGGTGCGAGATTCCCACGGTTGGGTTCAGCGGGTGGGCGTTGCTCACTTTGGCGCAGGAGATGCGGACACTGCTGAAAGAGTTGCCCGACCGGCTGCTGGGCGTGTTTATTGGCCGCTACCGCGCCAAGAAGAAGGGAGTCTTCTTTCGCCGCAAGGCGCTTGCAATACTTAGGCGCTCGCAGCAGGTCGTGCTCAATGTACTAATCCGCGCTTCGTATTCGGGGCATATCGATACTGCATCGGATAGCGCGGAAACACTGCGCAAGGAATTTGTAGACAATCTGCTCCAAAGCGATTACGGACTTGATATACGCGGCGATGCTAACGCGTCTACGCGCCTTTTTGAGATGCTTTCGCTCGGGCGGATCCCCGTCATTGTCGATACCGAGCGGAATTTTCCTTTTGCCGACAAAGTCGACTACCGCTCCTTTGCGCTTATCGTCGACTTCAGCGACCTCTCGACGCTGGGGGAGCGCATCGCCGCGTTCCACCGCTCGCTTGCTCCGGAGGAGTTCAAAGCCATGCAGCTGCGGGCGCGCGACGCATACCGTAATTATTTCCGCGTAGACGCGCTCACGCGTCCGCTGATGGAAGAAATACGGGAAAAGGCGCGCTTGTAGCTGTGTAGGAGTTTTGCTAGGATACAGCCACTAAACCAATGGCCAGAGCATATTTTGTTTTGATGATACATAACGAGGAGGAGTCCATTACCGGCGTCGTCCAGAACGTCATGGGCGCAACGCTGCCGCCCAACTTGGAGCGCCGCATCCTCGCCGTCAACGACGGTAGCACCGATAACAGCCAAACACTCCTCGACCGCACGGCGCTTGCGGCGCCGGTGCATACGCTTTTTTATCCGACGCGGCAAGGCATGCCCGAGTCATTCCGCGGAGCATTCAAGTATCTCGAGCCGCATCTCAATGATGACGATATTGTCTTTACCATGGAGGCTGACGGCACCAATGACATCGCCTGCGTGCCGCACATGGCCGAGGCAATACACGCGGGGGCGGACGTGGTTATCGCCTCGCGCTACGCCCCAGGTGCGGTGTCGCTCGGATTTCCCTGGTACCGGTTGTGGGGGAGCAATATAATTAATTTCTTTTTGAGGCTTTTGTGGAATGTGCCCAATGTTACCGACTGCTCGGTGCTCTACCGCGCATATCGCGGATCGCTTCTGCGGAGGTACATTTCCGATGACGTTCCCTTTGCGGCGAAGAAGTCTTTTGCGGTCATTTCGGAAATATTGCTGCACCTGTCGCGCTATACCTCAAAGTTTGCCGAGGTGCCGCTACGCTACGATTACAGCCTTAAAAAAGGCCCGTCAAAAATGAAGTTGTTTCAAACTCTCTGGGAGTACACCCGCATCACTCCCAAAGTGCCGTTCCACCGGCAACCTATTTTTTGGGTGGCAGTCGGCGCGTTTTTTTTGCGGTTGTGGGGCATTACCTATGGCTTTCCCGACCTTGTGGTGTTCGACGAGCCGGCGCTCACACGCGGCGCGCTCACGATGCTCAAGCTCCAAACCTTAATCCCCGCCTTACATCCGGCGGATTTTGCGACGATGTATTATCCGCCGTTTACGGCGTACCTCTACCTGCTCGTGCTCGCCCCGGTAATTGGGCTTGGTTATCTGTTTTCGCACGCGCCTTCGCTTGGCGATTATGCGACACAGCTTATCCTTGACCCGACGCCCGCGTGGGTAGCGACGCGCGCGCTCTCCGCGCTCATCGGCGCGCTCACGGTGTACTTCCTCGGCAGGCTTGCCGAGAGGATGTATCCGGGGAGTGGAGTCTTTGCGGCGCTGTTTTTAGCGACCAGTTTTTTGCATGTTATTTTTTCCCACATCGCGCGGCATTGGGCGCCGTCGTTCCTCTGCATAGTCGGTCTGTTGTGGGCGGCATATCATATATATCACTCGGGGCAAAAGCGCTGGTACGTGCTGGCGGGAACCTTCGGCGGGTTTGCCGTCGGCACGGGGGTAGTGACTGGCGTGCTTATGTTTGCGCCCGCGCTGGCGCACTTTTTCCGCGAGGGGAGTCTTGTGCAAAAACTTAGGAGCGCGGCGTTTTGGATAATGATAGGAATAACGGGCGCTCTCACGGTTCTCACTTTTGCGCTCCACCCGCTCATTTTGCAGAACCTGCTCGCAGAGCCTGGCAATCAAGGGATCACACTTACCGCGCAAAAGTCCCTCTACGGCTTTGCCGAGCTGTTTGTCACCGAGGCGCGCGACTTCGCCCAATCTGAAACAGCGATATTTATTTTTGGGCTTATCGGACTCCCTTTCCTTCTTCTGCGCCACCGGAGGTTTGGCACGGTGCTAGTGCTTACGGCGCTGCTCGCCATACTCTCCCTCTACCTGTTTCATTATTATCTTCTGCATTATGTGTCGCTAATACTCCCTATTTTTGTGCTCTTTGCCGGTGCGGGGGTCTGCGAACTTGCGCGCATGGCGCAGACACGGGTGGTGCGCATAGGAATACTAGTGGCTGTATTTGCGCTCCCCGCGCTGTTGGCGCTGCGCTTCAGCTATCTGTGGACTCTACCGGACACGCGGCATGACGCCAGAGCGTATATAGAAAAAAATCTTCCGCAGGACGCGCGCATTATTTCATACGTGCCGAATATGAAGATAGTAACGCCGCAAAAAGCGGCATTGCAAGAGCGGCTCGCATTTGACCCCGCTTCCTCGCGTCTGGTCGACCGGACGTTGCTGGAGCTCGCGACGTCAAGCTATCCTGTGCCGGCGTATGCTGTCTTTGAGATAGGCACGCTCTCCGCCGAGGGAGTCGCGGCACTGACCCTCGAGTTTTTGTCGTCGCGGCATTTTGAGTACGCGGTAGTCGACCGCTTTTCTACGCCCTATCCGGCGCTGGAGGCGTTGCTCGCAAAAGGGACGGTCGTGGCGCGCTTCCCGGCCGCCGGCGGGGCGGCCGATGTGATAGGCGACGCTTTCCACGGTCCGGCGCTCACGCTCTTTACCATGCCGCAGATGGGTCCGGAGATTTGGGTAGTAAAATTGAATAAATGAAAGTCCTCTTATTTGGAGGGTCGGGGATGATAGGCCGGGAGCTGGTCTCGGCGCTTTCGGCGCACACGGTCGCGGCTCCGCCGCACGCGCGCACTGACATTGCCGATGCCGCCGCGGTGAGGGAAGCGGTCGCGGAAGAAAAACCGGATATTATCATCAACGTGGCGGCTATTATTGATGTAAACATGCTTGAGCGCGACCCTGAGTTAGGTGGGCGGATTAATATCGACGGAGCCGCGCATATCGCGCGCGCGGCCGCCGGGGCGGGGATTGCGCACCTGTTGGTGAGCAGTAGTTACGTGTTTGGAGATTCCTCCGAGCCGTACGCGGAAGACGCGCCGGCTCATCCGGCCAATGTATACGGAAAAACAAAAGCGGAAGCCGAGAGTATTGTGCTCTCGTGTGGTGGCGTTGTCGTTCGCTCTTCGTGGTTGTATTCGAGCTACCGCGACACATTTGTAGATGAGGTTGCACACACCCTCAAAGAAGGAAAAGTGTTCGAGGCATCGGCGCAGCGCGGCAACCCGACCTCCGGCGCAGAGTTTGCCTCGGCGGTCGTAAAACATTTTATAGACTCCTCATCGCGAAGCGGCATCTACCACATCATCAACGAAGGCGGCGCCTCGCGCTACGAATTGGCGCGCGAAATAGCGAATATTCTGCAGGTCCCGGAAAATCTCGTGGTCGCCAAAAACTTTCCCTCCAGCGCCGCTCGACCCAGCGTGCTGCTTGCAAATAAAAAACTTTCCAAACTCCCCCCGTGGGAAAAATCGCTGCGCGCGTACATAACCTTAAAATATGGACAAAGTAAAGGCTCTTCAGTATAGTACTGGGGCTCTATATGAAAAAGGCCCTTATTACCGGCATTACCGGCCAGGACGGCTCTTATTTGGCCGAACTGCTTATTAAAAAGGGGTACGAGGTGCACGGCCTCGTGCGCCGCTCTAGCACCTTTAACCGGCACAATATCGACCATATCTTTACCACCGACACCGGTCGCCACCGGCATTTGCATTACGGCGACATGGCCGACATGAACTCCATCATGTCTATTTTAAAAAAAGTGCAACCCGACGAGATATACAATCTCGCGGCGCAGTCGCATGTCAAAATATCTTTTGAAGTGCCGTCCTACACCGCGCAGGCCGATGCGCTCGGCGTGCTTTCGCTGCTTGAGGCCGTGCGGCTGCTGGGGCTCCGGTCCAAGATTTACCAGGCCTCCACTTCCGAGCTCTACAGCGGAGATAAAAAAGAAGCTCCGCAAAACGAGCATACGCCTTTTAAGCCGCGCAGCCCGTACGGAGCGGCAAAACTCTACGCGTTTGAGATAGCGCGGGTGTACCGCGAAAGCTACGGCATGTTCGTGGCCAACGGCATCCTTTTTAACCACGAGTCTCCGCGGCGCGGTATCAATTTTGTCTCAAGAAAGATAGCGCACGGCGTTGCGGAGATAGCGGCGGGGAAGCGCGGGCACATCGAGCTCGGCAACCTCGATGCCGCGCGCGACTGGGGCTACGCGCCGGAATATATGGAGGCCGCGTGGGCGATGCTCCAAGAAGAAAAACCGCAGGACTTTGTCATAGCGACAGGCGAGACTCATACCGTGCGCGAATTTGCCGAAGCGGCTTTTGCGCGCGTCGGCGTCGCGCTCCGGTGGGAGGGCGCCGGAGCCGATGAGGTCGGTATTGACGCGGCAAGCCGCAAAGTAGTAGTAAAAATCGACCCGGAGTATTTCCGCCCCAATGAGGTTGAATATCTCCGCGGCGACGCGCGCAAGGCATATGAGGCTTTTGGCTGGAAGCCGCGCACTACATTTACAAAACTCGTGGAAATTATGATGCACAGCGAGCTCGGGAAGATACCCGGAGCGAAGGCGGCTCCGGTGAAGCCTGACGCGCAAATCGGCATCGGGTGCCTCGAAATCACCGATGTAGAAAAGCGCTATGTAAACGACGTGCTCGACACAGGGCGGCTCTCCTACGGGCCGTATGTTAAACGCTTCGAGCGGGAGTTCGCCGCGGCGCATGACGCGCGCTTCGCTGTTATGGTTAATAGCGGCACCTCGGCGCTTGAGATGGCGGTCGCCTGCCTCAAAGAGGTGCACGGCTGGCAGGACCATGATGAGATACTGTGCCCGGCGGTCACCTTTGTCGCCTCAAGCAACGTTGTTTTGGCCAATAATCTGAAGCCTGTTTTTGTAGATGTAGATCCGCACACCTACAACATCGACCCGGCAAAAATTGAAGAAACAATAACCCCACGCACCCGGGCGATTATGGCGGTGCACCTCTTCGGCCAGCCTGCCGCGATGGATAAGATACAGGCAATCGCGCGCAAATATTCCCTGCGCCTTATCGAAGATTCGTGCGAGACGATGTTTGCAAAGTATCAGGGAACCTCGGTGGGGGTCATGAGCGACATCGCCTGCTTTTCAACCTACGTGGCGCATATTTTAGTAACGGGGGTCGGGGGCCTCGCCGTGACCAACAATCCGGCGCTCGCGGAGCGCCTGCGCAGTCTCGCCAACCACGGGCGCGACAATATTTATATCTCGATTGACGACGGCAAAGAGGCAAAGGGCGCCGACCTAAAGGAAATCATCTCCCGGAGGTTCAACTTTGTCCGCCGGGGATACAGCTATCGCGTCACCGAGATGGAGGGGGCGCTCGGCTGCGCGCAGCTGGAGCGACATGAGGCGACCATTGCAAAGCGCAAGGAAAACGGCGCGTATTTTAATAGGCATCTCGCCCAGTTCGGCGGGCATCTGCAGTTGCCCGCGACTGCTCCCGGCGCGGACCACGTGTTTATGATGTACCCGATAGTCATCAAGGAATCCTCGCCCGTAAAGAAAGCCGATTTGGTCCAGTATCTCGAGGAGCACCACATCGAGACCCGCGATATGCTGCCGCTCATCAACCAGCCGTTTTACAAAGAGCTGTACGGCGACCTGGAAGCGCAGTATCCGGTCGCGAAGTGGATAAACAACAACGGCTTTTACATCGCCTCGCACCAGATGCTCACGCCGAAAGACCGCGAGTATATCGTCTCGGTGTTCAGAGACTTTTTTACCTCCCGCGCATAATGGGACTTTTTTTATTTATCTTCCGGTTCGCTGTGATGTTTCCAAACCCAGAGCCGGTAGCCGGTGTAGTTGGAGATAAAACCAAGCAGTATGCCGGCCGCGTACGCGCCGTGGATGACAAAAAAGTTTGCGGAGAAGTACTCCGCGGTGTAAACGCAGGCCCACTGTATAAAGAGCGAACCGGATACCACCAAGTGGAAGCGGAAGAACCGCAACAAAAGCGGTGAGTGCACGCGATCGTTAAAGGAGTAGTTGTTGTTGAAAAAAAAGGTCGTGATAATGCCCATTTCTGCTCCGATAAGCACTGCGGTCGAGGGACGCACCAGCCCGAGCCAAATACCGAGTGTCTCAAAGATGATGGTTTGTACGACAACGCCTATGCCGCCAAAAAAGGCCACACGCAACACGCGCACGCGCCAGCACATAAAAAAAAGGTTCATGAGACGCTCCATAACAAAGGTAGACTTAGCTATTGTACTATCCTGCGCCGAGGGTGTACACTTTTTGCGATATGCGCGTTTGCATTGTATTACCCACTATCGACGAAGGCCCGCTTCTTACTGAGACCGCTCTCGCGGTTTTTAATGCGCTTGCCGCTCATGATGTGCACTTGCTCATAGCGGCATCGGCCAAGCTCACCACGCCGCAGACGCGAGGGGCGATACAAATGCTCGAGCGCGAGTATCCGGGCAAGGTGGCGGCTTTCAACCAGCGCCTCCCCGGCGTCGGCGCGGCCATACAAGAGGCGTTTGCACGCGCTGAGGGCGACGTAGTGGTGCTTATGACGCCGGATCTTGAGACTCCTCCGGAAATTTTGCCGCAGATGATTAAAAAACTGGAGGATGGTTATGATATGGCGACTGCCACACGTTGGAGGATGGGGTTTGCATTCAACGGATATAATCCGGTAAAAATGACGCTTAACTTTTTATTCCAGCAGATATTCCGCGCGGTGTATTTGACCCGCCTCAGCGATTTAACCTACGGTTACCGGGCGTTTAAAATAGAGGTAATAAAAAATATCCGCTGGGAGGAATCCCGCCACCCGTTCTTTTTTGAGACAATGCTCAAACCGCTGCGGCTCGGATACAAAATAGCCGAAGTGGATGCGCCTTGGAAAATGTTTATAACCCGCAAATCCTCTACCGGCCGCGCCAAGTCCAAAGACCTGCTTGCGTATATCCGCGTCGGCCTGCATAATCGGTTTTTACCAAAAAAATTAATGCGGGTACACTAAGCGCATGCGGGTAATTTCATACATAAAAAGGCTCCCCTTTGCCGTACTAATAGGGGTAATCATTCTGTTCAGCATGATACCTGTCATTGAAGTAGTCTCTGTGTTAGGAGTAGGGTGGCAAGGATTTACTCCGGTGTTTGGAGATGAGGGTTTTTATTATGCGCATGTGCAGACTATTGCGGAAGGATACTACAACGACGGAAACCCGTACTTTTTCGAACATCGCTCTGATCCTCCCCCCGTCATATTCGGCGGCGCGTGGCTCAATGTGCTCCCGCTCCTGCTCGGCATGCCGTTTAACGCCGCAATGCTGCTCAACTTTGTTCTTTGGGGCCTTGCATTTGTCTCCGTAGCGTACTTACTCTACCGTGAGTTTTCAGTGCCGTCGTGGATAAGCGTTGTAGGAGCAGTCGCATTGTACATGCAGTGTTACCCGCATATTTTCCGGCCGGCCAACCTACAGCCGGTGTACCCTTTTTATTTCCTTTTCTATCTAGCCCTCGCGCGGCTCATGCGTGAGCGGAGTAAAACAAACATAGTGTTACTCTCCGTTGTTTCAGCATCTACATTCTACCTTTTTTCTTATCTGTGGCAGGCGGTGGTAGTTACTCTCGGGCTGTTGGTGCTGTATGCACTTGTGCGGCGCGACTGGCAATTTTTTAAGTCAGTTCTATTATCATCCGTTTTAAGCGGCATCCTGGGGCTACCTGCTGTGCTCTACACCTTTTGGCTGTCGCACACGTCCCCTTATTTTTGGGAAAGTATTGCCCGCTTCGGGCTCGTATATACGCGTATTCCCATGGCAGAAGTCGTATATTCGGGAGGATGGATAGGAGCCATGCTCGCGTTTCTGGCGCTGCTCTACTGGCGCTCGCCAGCACTGCGTACCGCGGAGTTCCGCCGGCTATGTTTATTCGCCGCAGTCGGCGGTCTTGGGCTTTGGATTACGCAAGGAAGTAATGCGTTGACCGGCATCTTGGTGGAGACCGGCGAGCATGTGCGGATGCTTATTTTGCCATGGGTGCTGTTTGTTACTGTCATACTCGGGGCTTATCTTTTTAGACGGCGCGCGGATCTGGCGCTTCCTGTACGCACGCTCTCGGTCCTGGGCATAGGAATACTCACACTGGCGAGCGCATACTATACCCAGTATTACTTCATGTCGTTTGTAGCTATGCCCCAATCGCGAGGCGACGCGTGGGTTGAGGAACAGAGTTTCGTCAAACCGTTTGAGTGGCTGCAGGCACACGAGCGGAGCGCGGTGGTTGTTTGGAGCGATCCACGCGACGAGATTACCTCTACTCTGCCGATATTTACCCGCCACTTCACGCTCTATACTCCGATTGGAATGTGGCATCTGGTTTCCACGCAGGAGCTTAGCGAGCGGTATTTGGTGTCACAGTATTTTAACAATCCGACAACAGCAGACTTACAATCCGATATCGGAGCGTATCTCGGGCGGCAAGATGTATTTCATATAGCCAAGACGATTGAGCGCAAAGTCAAGCTCTGCCGCATCTTATTTTTTTGGGACAAAGACCGCGATTGTGGCGCTACGCCGACATCTTTAGAATTACTCGGCAATCCGTTTTTTGATTCGCTACAGCAAAAATTTACTGACGACGTAAGACCGCACATCAAAAGCTATCTGCGCAAGTATAATGTCTCCTACATTCTCAAAGACGTTATACGCAATCCTAACTGGCATCCTGAGGATCTCCGTGCGAAACTTGTTTACAGTGACGGGCGTTATGAGTTATATCGCCTACCTTTATGAAGCAACCGATTTCATTTTTGACGCTATATGTGAACCCGGCGTGGCGGCGGATAAAAGATGTACCGAGCTCCCTGCTCTTTCCATTCTGGGGCAATTTGATACCTGAATCGTCCTTTCTTTCGAAGGAATTTTTTAATTCTTTTTCTTTTGATATACGTTTTTACGGCATTACCGACGATATAACCAAGGCCGATGCAGTCTTTGCGCCTTATCGCCAAGCGACCATGATGCGGCATGATCCGGCGCTTTTAGCAGAGTGCGCGCAAACGGCAAAGGGCGCCGGGCTGCCGCTTTTTGTGGACGGCATGGGCGATGGGGAAACTCCCCTCGGTATTGATAATGCATGCATCATGCGCTACGGCGGCTACCGTACACTCAAAGAGGAGTTGGGCAGAAACCGGCTCCCTGTACATCTGCGCTTCGAGTCTCCCAATATTAGAATTCAAGTCCCGACACAGGTAGATGACCTCTTGATGCGCTGCCAAGGCGGTGTGTTCTCCGTGCGCCACAAGGGGGAGGAAAAGCCCGTGGTCAGCTTTGCCGGAATGGTAAAGACGACGTTCAAAAATACTGTGCACCAGAGACTCAACGAACTGCCGCTTTACCTGCGCGGCATCCTGGACGACCGCTACTTTGCAATGAGCAACGGTATCTTCTTGCGCAGTAAAGCTCTGCGTATCCTCGAGCGTTCAAAAAGGCTCGTCTGCAAGTTTGAGGGACAGTTTTTTTCACCTCTGTCTCCACGACGGTCGCACGATGAAATGAAAACATTCCGGCGCGGGTTTGTAGAGACGATTCTTGAGAGCGACTATTGCATAGATGTACGCGGCTATGGCAACGCCTCATACCGTCTGTACGAAATACTTTCACTCGGACGTATTCCGGTTATTATCGACACAGAGCGCCATTTTCCCTTTAGCGACGTTGTTGATTGGCGCAAGTTTTCTCTCATAGTAGACTTCCGCGACATAAAGCGTCTGCCGGATATTATCGCTGATTTTCACGCCTCCATCTCGCCGGAGGAGTTCGAGACGATGCAGCGTGAGGCGCGTGCGGCATACATCAACTGCTTCCGCATCGATGCGCAGATGCCGTATATCATACGCGAGTTCAACAAGCTCCGCAGCGCCTTTGACCATCAATAATTTGACCCCATGAAACTGTACTATGTAGCCAATGCCCGGATGCCCAGCGAGAAGGCGCACGGCATACAAATAGCAAAAATGTGCGAGGCTTTTATAGAGGATGGGGTTGACGTATGTCTGGTGGTGCCGTCGCGCGCCCGGGAGGCGCAATCGATACAGGAGTTCTATCAGCTTCGCGTTGCGGTGCCCAGCATCCGCTTGACGGTACCCGACTTCTACACCCGCGGGCGCTTCGGATATCGCGTAAGCTCGTATATTTTTATGGCGGCATCCGCCGTTTTTTTACGGTGGAAGAAAATAAAAGGAGAGAGGTTTACCGTCTACACGGTCGACTTGGACAACTTTTCTTCCTCGGCGCTGCCGCTCGCCGGCGCGCCTCTCTATTCGGAAATGCACGGAGGAAAACCTTCCACCTGTGCACAACGTTTTTTGTTTCGCCACGTGCGTGGAATCATCTCCATAAACTCTATCATTGTGGAAGAATTGAAAAACACTTTCAAAAGTTCCTCACCACGTTACTGTGTTGAGCCAAATGGGGTTGATGCCGCCGCTTTCCATAGAGTGGATAAAAAAGAGGCGCGCAAACGGCTCGGACTTCCACTGGAAGAGAACATAGTCATGTACGTCGGGCGTTTTTTTGACTGGAAAGGGTTGGAGATATTGCCGCGCGCGGCGGCGCTCTCTCCCATGCTGCGCTGGCAGACCGTCGGGGGGAGTGAGGCGCATTTTAAGGAGTTTGTGCGGGAGCCCCTGCCTCCGAACTTCCACTTTGCGGATAGCCGCCCGCATGAGGAAATGCCGCTGTGGCTCTCCGCCGCCGACGCGCTCATTGTGCTCGGCACCAAGCGCGACGCCCAGTCGTACTTGTATACTTCGCCTATGAAGCTCTTCGAGTACCTGCTCTCCGGCCGCCCCATCGTGGCAAGCAACACCCCCGCGATACGTCAGATTGTCTCGGAGAAGGAGGTCCTTTTTTACGAACCGGATGATGCAAAAGACTTGGCCGACACAGTAGCGCATGCTGTTGCACATAGCGGCAAAATGACGGAGCGCATCGAGACAGCCGGGCACAAGGGAAAAACGATGTCTTGGAGCGGGCGGGCGCGGAGGATTAAACAATTTATGCATGAGTGATGTATGGACACACAGAAAAAGGCGCTCACAGACTATAAAAAAGACGTCAAATCCCAGCACGGCGAGGATGGAATCATCACCGAGATATTCCGCCGGATGGGCGCGGAAAGTAAATGGTGCGTCGAGTTTGGGGCACTCAACGGCACGCACCACAGCAATACCTGGAACCTAATCATGCAGGAAGGGTGGTCGGGCGTGCTTATTGAAGCAGACCCCACCTACGCAGAAAAGCTTAAAGAGGTTTACAAAGATACACCGTGCGCGCACTGCTGCAACGAGTTCGTTAAGTTTGAAGGGGAGCATTCGCTCGACTCTATCCTCGCGCG
>JBBUFU010000061.1:0-12299 GCA_038056365.1 Patescibacteria group bacterium | reverse complement strand
GCATTAAATTTTGGATAGAAAAATACCCCGTGACTAGCCTGGGGCACAGATGCGTTGCGGTTGCAGTTCTCCGCCTGGCGTACTTCCACGGCATGGAGGGTATTGCGTCGGAGGACGAGAGACCTCCTTCGAAATACGCACAGAATAACCAGCGCGGCCAGTAGAAGGGCACCGGCGCGTCGAGATTTCCCCAGTCCTCGGCGAAATACCAAAGATTGACGCCCCTGAGGATGAGCCCGAACGCCACGAGCAGTATCAGGCCGAGCATGAAGCGGTTGAGAATGTCGCCACCAATGACCAGCGCCACCTCGTTAATGTTTGCAATGGCGAGGTATATCCCCGCAACTGCCGTAACAAGTGCCGCCACTGTGGGAATCGACTTACGAAGAACATTGCCAAGCTTCCGCATTTTTGCCTCCCTGGACGATAATTACTCTGAAAAAAATATACAGAAAAGGCGGACTTCTGTCAAGCCCGCCCTGTCTATTGGATGAAGCTTTTATTTAACCAGCGTAAATTTGTTGTCTTTGCCGCGCTTGAAATACTTTTGATTTTGGAGGTTGACCACGATGGTACCCGGTTTGACGTGGCGCTCTTTGAGCACCTTTTCGATAATCTGGTCTTTAGTCAGGGGGCCGCTGCCGCGGAGCACCTCGCGGATAACGTCGCGCACGACGCCCTCGGTGTACCCCCACTCGCGCAGGGCGTACATACCGCGGCCCACCAGCACAAAGCGCGGGTCTTTAATCAGTTCGTTGTGGGTCGTCGCCACGTGCGCCTTGCGGTCGAACATCTTTTCAATCATGTTTGCCACCTCGCGGAAGTGCAGCGGGCTGCCGTGCTTTTTGACCGCCAAGTACGCATAGTCGCGCACGCCTTTGGTTTTGACGTTTTGCGAGCTGGCCTGGCCCCACTCGCCGAGCGGGTTTTTGCCGATGCTTTTTGAAATCGAGAGCCAGCGGCGCAGAACCTCCTGGTTGCGGTGCTTGTCGTTGATGTTTTGGAGCTCTTTAAGAAAACGGTCTATCATCTCGCCCTCGGGTATCAGATCTTCGTCGCTAAGGCCGCCGTAGAGGCTCTTAAGAGCGTCCTCCACCTTGCCGGCCAACTCGGCGTCGACATACCAGCAACGGTTGACCTCGTCGTCCTCTTTGCGGTACTTAAACGGGTCGCCGAGCACAAGCAGGAAGTAGATGTGGTTTTGCATCGACTTGTCCTTCGTCATAAAGTTGAGCAGGTCGTCCTCGCACACGATGCCGCCGAGGCCGTCGATGATGCGCTCGAGCTCGTGAAATGCCGCCGCAGCCGCCTCGAACGCCGGCGACTTTTTGAGGCTGGCGAGGGCATGATTTTCTATCTGGCGGACGCGCTCGCGGGTGATGCCGTAGCGCTTGCCGATGGCCTCGAGGGTCACCTTTTCGGTATTAGTAGCGAGGCCAAAACGGGATTCAAGGACGGCCCGGGAACGCTCGGGGAGCGCCAAAAGGAGGCGCTTTACTATCGCTTTAGGTTTGAACCCGGTTTTATCGGCCGTCGCGGTTACCATGTGTGTTATTGTATATCACGCCCGATTTTTAATGTCAAACATGAAGGTTATACCACCAAGTTAAGGATTTTACCAGGAACGTACACCACCTTCCTTATCTCCCCCGCCCCCAACCATTTGGCTACCGCCGCGTTTGCCTTGGCTACCGCCAGCGCGTCCTCTTGCGAAGCACCGGGGGCGAGCTCTACCGTGCCGCGCAATTTGCCGTTGACCTGCACCGCGACCTTGGCGACCCCGGCCGCAAGCTTAGTTTCGTCGTATGCCGGCCATACCGAAAGGTCTACCCCGTGCGCCCCGGCAAGCTCGTGCGCAATATGCGGCGCAAACGGCGAAAGTAGCTGCAAAAATATTTTGTAAGCATCGCGCGAGGGGCTCTTTTCCAACTCGTTGAGCAGTATCATCAGAGCCGACACGGCGGTGTTCATCTTTAGGCTTTCTATATCCTCGCCGACTTTTTTAATAGTCTGGTTCAGGAGTGTGTCTACACTAGTGGCTAGTGGCGAGTCGCTAGGAACTAATTTCCACACGCGCTCCAAAAACCGCCGTGTGCCGCTGATTGCGCCCGCCGACCAAGCCACCGGCTGGTCAAAGGGGCCCATAAACATTTCGTACAAGCGCAGTGCGTCGGCCCCGTGCTTGTGCACCGCCTCGTCGGGGTTGACCACATTGCCCCACGACTTGCTCATTTTGCGCCCGTCCTCGGCCAAAATAAGTCCGTGGCTGGTGCGTTTTTGGTACGGCTCGCTCGTCGGCACCTTGCCTATGTCAAAAAGAAACTTATGCCAAAAGCGCGAGTACAGCAGGTGGAGCGTCGTGTGCTCCATACCTCCGTTGTACCAATCGACTGGCGTCCAGTATTTAAGCTTGTCTCCCGCGGCAAGCGCCGTGTCATTGTGCGGGTCAGCATAGCGCAGATAGTACCAACTGCTCCCCGCCCAGTTCGGCATAACATCAGTCTCGCGTTTGGCGGGGCCGCCGCATTTCGGACAGGTTGTGATAACCCACCCGGTAATGCCGGCGAGCGGCGACTCGCCGGTGTCGGTCGGCTCGTACTTCTCTACCTGAGGCAGAGCAACGGGTAGTTGTTCCTCGGGCACCGCTTGCCATCCGCACTTCCCGCAATTAACCATCGGTATAGGCTCGCCCCAGTACCGTTGACGGCTAAATACCCAGTCGCGGAGTTTGTAGGTGGTGACCCATTGCCCGCCCGCAAATTCGGTTATTTTTTTCTTGGCCTCCTCCGAATCCATGCCGTCGAACGCGCCTGAGTTGGAAAGAACCCCTTCGCCGGTGTAGGGGGCATCGCCCTCGCGGACCAGTTTCCACTCGCGTCTTTGGCTCTCGGGGGTAAGTGCCTTTTCTACCTCCCCGGGCGCAAGCCACACTACGTCGTGTTTCTCTTTTTCGTCCTCGCTCAACTCTTTTTGCGCGCCGTCTATAAGCTCAAAATAAAAACCCTCAAAGTGTCCGAGGCGGTTTTCTTTTTTTGGCACGTGATAAAACTTGCTATGTCCGCGCCCCAGCGCCCGCACAAGACGCAAGTTTTGATAGCCGGTCTCCTGTTGTATCTCGGCGACGGCCGCCTGTTCGGGTGTCTGCCCCTCCTCTACCCCGCCGGTAACAAAGGTAACCCAGTCAACTTTTTTCCACTTAAGGGCAAGATACTTTTCCTCGGACCAGTGTTTAACGATCGCAGAAATGGCTTGCCGTTGTACAAAAGGCAGGCCTTCTACAACCTTGTTGCTCCCCGAGTTCGAGGTATACACAGGCTCTATCACCTCGCGAACCGGCACCTTAAACTTTTTTGCAAACTCAAAGTCACGCTCGTCGTGCGCGGGCACGGCCATAATCGCTCCCGTGCCGTAGCCGCCGAGCACGTAGTCGGCAACAAAAACCGGTACGTCTTCTTTGTTTGCGGGGTTAATTGCCTTAATGCCCTTTAGCTCAACGCCGGTCTTCTCTTTCCCTTCCGCGCTTCTGTCTATATCCGATTTCTTTTTTGCTTCGTTTATATATTTTTCTACTTCGGATTTGTTTGTTATTTGAGATTTGGAGTTTGATACTTCTTGTGCAAGCCACGGATGTTCCGGGCTTAGCACGAGATAGGTTGCGCCAAAGAGCGTGTCGGGCCGCGTGGTAAATACTTTTATTTTTTTATCCGAGCCCGATACGGCAAACTCCAGCTCTGCCCCCTCGCTCGGGCCTATCCAGTTGCGCTGGCCCGCTTTAGCGGCCTCGATATAGTTGACTGTGTCGAGGTCGTCGTAGAGCCGCTTGGCGTACTTGGTGATGGCGAGCATCCACTGCTCTTTCTCGCGCTTTTCGACCGGAGTGCCGCACCGCTCGCAGGCGCCGTCGACCACCTCTTCGTTCGCCAAACCTATTTTATCTTTCGGGCACCAATTAATCAGCGTCTTGGCTTTATAGGCAAGACCTTTTTTGTAAAGTTGTATAAATATCCACTGCGTCCATTTGTAGTACTTGGGGTCGGTGGTGTTGACCTCGCGGCTCCAGTCAAACGACAACCCGAGCGCCTTGAGCTGGCGACGGAAGTTGTCGGTATTCTCTTGCGTGACAACCCGCGGGTCCTTGCCGGTCTTGAGCGCATAGTTTTCGGTCGGCAGGCCGAAGGCGTCCCATCCTATCGGGTACAGCACGTTGTGGCCCTGCATACGGCGCTTGCGCGCGATAATATCCATCGCGGCATAACTGCGCACGTGGCCGGTATGGAGCCCGTCGCCGGAAGGATACGGAAACTCGACGAGCAAGTACTGCTTGGGTTTTGTGACGTTATCCTCGGCACGAAAGGCTTTGCCCTCCTCCCAAATCTTTTGCCATTTTTTTTCGATAGCTTTGTGGTCGTACCGTTCCATTAGGAAAAGTATCAGGCATCAAGTGCCAAATAGCAAACAAGTTAAAAAGTAACAAGTCCTAAATTTGATACTTGAAACTTGTTATTTGTTACTTACCGCTTGGGGTTGCCGGGTAGAGCTGTGGGTCGATGACGCGCTCAAAGCAGGTGCGGCCCGCGCCGTGCTGCCAGTTGTCGCCCTTCATGCCGCCCATGTATACCGTGGCAGGCCGCGGCGTGAGCCCGCCCTGCTGCACGGAGCGGCTTTCGTGCGTAAAGGTCGCACACAGCTCGAACGACAGCGTTCCGGTAGCGCGGTACTCGTACGCGGCACCGCTCTCCGGGTCTTTTGGCAGTACCCAGCCGGAAATCGGGTCACTAAGCGCATCGAGTGATGCGGGAAGTTTTTGTTTTGGTTGGTAATAACTGTACACAATCTGGCTTTGTATCTGCGTAAGGTCGCCCACGCGCTGTTCGTCGATGCGGTAGGCGCGCTGGCTTTGCGGCGAGCCGATGATAAGAAAGCCCGACAAAATAGTCAGCACCACCAAGAGCGCTACCGCCCACGACACCATGCGGGCGTACTGGGGTTTGCGCTCCCAGTAACCCCATAGGTCGGCGGTAAAGTGCATAAACCCGGCCGCGGCTACCAAAAGTACGACCGCAACTTTGAGCAAAAACCGCACCGACAAATCCTCGCCCTGGAGGAAGGTGTTGATGAGCACGATAAGGTCGATGACGATGGTTGCACCCGCGACAAACAGCGTCAAAAACAAAGCCCAGCGCCGCACCCAAATTTCGCGGCGGGAGGGATCTTTTTGTATCGCGGCGCGGATGACGCGCATCAATATAAGGAGCACGGGTGCGAGCACGATGAGGCTCGCCATCTCGTAGCTGATGGAGCCTTGGTACGGGTTGCCGTAATAGTAATTTTGCAGAGCCGTGTCGGGGAAGACGTAATTGATGTAGTCGAACAAAAGCCCGACGAATGAAAATACGCCCGCGTATAAAGCGACCATCGCCCCCGCCCACAGAAAGAAGTCCTTAGGCGTTGCTTTGGGTTTATCCATACCTAAAAGCATAGCATAAAGGCATCGTTTCGGGTATAAAAAATGCGGTCTTACTCAACTCAATGAGCAAGACCGCGAAACCGAGATGGCGAACTATAAACTAATGAATTGTCGAAAGAACTTCCCGGGAGCGGCGGAACTGAACCATCGCCGCCCCCGGGTCTCGCTCGCGGCTGGGGAACGCCACTGTATGCCCCCCTCCTGCGCACCAACAAATGTAACGCATGGTCGTTTTGGTGTCAAACCGAACTGTGAATAACCCTGTGGATTAACCGTGGAGAAACTCTATGACATCGCCGTCCTGCACCACATACTCCTTCCCTTCCGTACGTATTTGGCCTTTGTCGCGCGCCGCGGCCCGCGAGCCGGCCTCTAAAAGCACCTGCCAGTTAACGACTTCCGCGCGGATGAATTTAGTTTCGAAGTCGGTATGTATCGCGGCGCCGGCCTTCGGCGCCGTCGAGCCCTTTTTAATAGTCCAGGCGCGGGTCTCGTCTTTGCCGGTGGTAAAAAACGAAATAAGTCCGAGCAGGTCGTAGCCGCCGCGTATCAAAGCGTTAATGCCGTCGTCAAACACGCCGTATTCCTGCCGGAAGGACTGCTTGTCGTCCGCGTGCAGCTCGCGCAGCTCGCTCTCGACATGTGCGTCTATCACCACGTACTTCGCGCCCGTCTTTTCAAAAAATTCCATCAGGCGCTCCCACCGGCCGTCCCGCACCTCGTCGAGGTTATGCCCGCCCGCCTCTTTGTTCAAAACGTAGAGCACCGGCTTTTGCGCGAGCAGGCGTGTTTTGTCTTTTGTCTCGACGTCAAAAAGTTCGAGCTCGGTGTTGATAAGCTCAATATCGGCAAGCGGGTCTATGCCCTCTTGCGTCGAGGCGACGTTGGGGTTGTCAAAAATCCGCACCACGTGGGCGATGGCGTCTACCTCGCGGATATGTGAGAGAAACTGGTTGCCCAGGCCCTCCCCCTCGGCCGCGCCTTTGACCAAGCCTGCAATGTCGACAAACTCGACCGCCGCGGGGACTTTTTTCTCCGACTCTGAAAATGCGGCAAGCTTGTCTACCCGTTCGTCGGGCACCGCCACCACACCGACCGACGGGTCTATGGTCGCAAACGGATAGTTGGCAACCAACACGCTCTTTTTGGTGAGCGCGTTAAAAAGGGTGGACTTCCCCACGTTGGGGAGCCCCACGATGCCGATTGACAAACTCATATAAAAATTACAATATCAGCTCAGACTGAAATCTGCAACGGGAGGACGTCATGGAGAGGAGTGTGGTGCTAACGTGGATGATCAGTACAGCACTCGGAATGTTGCTGGTGTACGGGGTTATTCAGGCTTTCAGCTGACCGCGTACCGGAACTAGGTTCCGGTTTTTTATTTATTCGCCCAGGGTGCCCAAGCGGATTACTTTGCGGCGCCACTCGTTTTGCTTCCATTCGGGCGCTCGGTCGGATGGACCGAACAAGGAAGTTTTGACTTTAAATCCGGCAAACCAGAGTATCGCCATTTTAATTTCGTTGGTGTAGTCGCCAAAAAACAGCCAGATCCCCAGCGGGTGTGTGCCCGAGAGTATAAAAACCCGCGCCGTCTTGCCTCTTTGCAGGCGGTACCACCCGCCGATATGCCGGCCGATCCAATCTTTGCGCATGCGGAAGGCGACCCCCGGTATCCAGGCGCGATCAAACAAACCCTTTAGTACAGCCGGCATGGTGCACCACCAATTGGGGTACAAAATTACTAAGTGGTCGCACCACTTAACCGCCTCTTGAAATGCCACCAAGTCCGGCTCGCACTCCTGTATGACGCGGTAGCCCTGGTGGAGTACGGGGTCGAATTTCATCTCACCGATGTTAAAGCGCCGCACCTCGTGCCCCGCCTTGCGCGCGGCGGTTTCGTACAGCAGAGCCAAGTTGCTGGTATGTGTCGGCACCGTGTCCGGATGGCCGAGCAGGATAACTATTTTCTTTTTTTTGTGGTCGGAAAAAAAGCGCATATAAAAATCAGACCGTTTGTACCACGGGAGCGCGGTTGTGCAGATGCAAATCTTCGAGGCGTTGGGGCATGATGCGCAGACCCGGTATGTGGTCGTAGTCCGGTTTGTATGTAATTTTTGGCGTTGGTGGCGCGGCTACGTGCGGTGCCATGAGCTCGAGCGGTTCGATGGCCGGCAGGTTTGAAGGTTTTGCCGCGACTACAGGAGCCGGTGGCGAAGGCGATGCCGGTTTGGGAGCGGGAGGCGGGGGCGGAGGTGGTACCGGTTTTGGTTGAGGAGGCGGAGGTGGAGGTATCGGCTTTGGTTGAGGAGGTGGTGGAACAGGTTTGGGCGGCGGAGTAGGTTTAGGTATATAGAGCGCCGGAGTCTTACCCGTATGCTTCATCAACAACACAAACCCGCTCCATGCGCCGCCAAAGAGGACAAGCCATATCGCGTAAAAAAAGAAGAAGTCCACCCAGACAAATATCGGCGCCACGCTGTGAACCAAAAAAAGTGCGTACCACGTGGCTCCGGCAAAACCCTCGAGCGCGGCGCGCCCGCGCGCAAACCTCCGCTCGGCATAAAAACCGGCCGTCACTATACCGATGAGTATCCATTTAAAGCCGAAAGTTGATATAAACAAGACCTCCGGCTCCCCGACGAGCACTTGGTAGACTATCGCGCTAAGCCCCGAGACAATTATAAATAACAGTCCCAGGCCTTGCGCCATACGCACGGCCGGCATTTGTTCGAGCCACTGCGGCTGGCGGGCGTGCAACTTCATCAGATATCCGACCAAGAGCACGGTCTGCGCGCCAACGCCAAGGACGACGCCAAACCATTGCACGCTATAAATAACGAGCGCAAAGATCTCGAACATGCATAAATAATACCAGAGAAAAATCCCGCGCCTTTTGGGTGCGGGGTGTTTACTGCTAGTGCGGTTTTTTCGATAGAAGCTCGGCGGCGCGTTGCTGACCGGCCTCGAGCGGAAGAAGTGCGGAGCAGGTTCCGTTACTCACAGGCTTCGCCAACTTGACATACCCTTGGCCGCTGAGGGTGGCAATGGCTGCGTTCAAAGCCTCTCTTGTGGGAGACTGCGCCGGGTCGGCGGCCTTGATGGTGTCGACGATGGTGTTTACCGAGAGGGTGCGGTTTGCCCTCTTCTTCAGTGCGGTTTTAAACAAGCCGTGCGCCGCCAACAGTATCCTGTCCTCGAGTGTCGCGTCGGGGACACGGGCAAAGAGGTTGCTTACGAACTTTGCCCGCTTCTGTAGCCTTGTTTTGAGCAAAGTGCTTTCTTTTGTTTCCACCGATTCGGGCGGGAACCGTTTGAAGATGGTTGCCATAGCAACCCGCAGTTCCGATACAGACCGGGCAAGCGCGCCCGGAGGCCCAAGCTGAAGGCACAGACTAACCGTAACGTTAGGATGCAGACACACCAGCAAAACCATACGGTCGCGCGCCGGCTCAAGTTCGCGCAACCAGGCAGAGTTTACCTGGCCCCTAATTAACGGCACTTCAAAGCGCGCTTCGCACACGGTCGCGGTCTTTATTTGAGGAGTGAACTCAAACAAGACCCGGAGTATTTTGACGAGCGGCTTGAGGTCGACCGAGGCCGCCGACTCGATGCCCATACGGCTGAGTTTATTCTTCGACTCGTGGTCAAGTCTTGCCCGAAGCGAATTTGTTATCCTCCTCCAGCCGTATATTCGGACATTGCCCTGCGGCTTTTGCGCAGAGAGGACCCTTTTTGTCGCAATTGATACTGCGGCTAACCCAGGCATCGGTTGACTCCCTGCAGTTATGACGATCGTCTACGCGCACTATCTCAAAGTCCGCCCCAAATGTAAAGAAAGTATTGTATAAAAAATCCACTCACTGTATACACCTAAAATATTTTTGTGGACCCGACCGGGATCGAACCGGTTACCTCTTCCATGCCATGGAAGCGCTCTACCAAGTGAGCTACGGGCCCTTATTGCATAACGATATTACAACAAAAAGAGAATTTAGAGAATCACCGTGGCGCCGTCAGCGCGCACCTCAAGGACTCCACCGACTACATGGAACACGCGCGGTTCGGCCCCGGCCGAGAGTCGCACGGTTATGTCCCCTTCTTTCAGCGTCGATATAAGCGGCATGTGCCCGGCGAGCAGGGTCATCTCGCCCTCTTGCCCGGGCACGGTCATGCTGTGCGCCTCGCCCTCAAACAGGACCTCGTCTACTTTTGCGATTACGATATGCATATAGTTTTACCGAGGACCGTCCTCTGTACAGAGGACGGTCCTCGGTGTTATTCGGCTTTTACCGTGTCGATACCTCCTTTCATGTAGAAGGCGCTTTCGGGTTTGTCGTCGTGCTTGCCCTCCAAAATTTCTTTAAACGAGCGCACGGTCTCCTCGACCGGCACGTACTGGCCCGGAATACCGGAAAAGACTTCAGCCACGTGCACCGGCTGGCTGAGGAAGCGTTGCATCTTGCGCGCGCGGTATACCAACTGTTTGTCTTCGTCCGACAGCTCTTCGATGCCCAAAATCGCGATGATGTCCTGTAGGTCTTTGTAGCGCTGGAGCACGCGCTTAACTTCCAAAGCGACGGCGTAGTGCTCGGTGCCGACGATGTCGGGGTCGAGCGCGGTCGAGTTGGATTCGAGCGGCTCGACGGCCGGATAAATGCCGATAGAGGTGAGCGCGCGGCTAAGCACGATGGTCGAGTCGAGGTGGGCAAAGGTCGTCGCCGGTGCCGGGTCGGTAAGGTCGTCGGCCGGCACGTAAATAGCCTGCACCGAGGTGATAGAACCTTTTTTGGTCGAGGTGATGCGCTCCTGCAGTTGGCCCATCTCTTCGGCCAGCGTCGGCTGATAGCCCACGGCCGACGGTACGCGCCCGAGGAGCGACGACACCTCGGCACCCGCCTGCACAAAGCGGAACACGTTGTCCATAAAAAAGAGTACGTCTTTGCCCATTTCGTCGCGGAAGTACTCCGCCATGGTAAGGCCCGAGAGCGCGATGCGGGCGCGTGCGCCCGGAACCTCGTTCATCTGGCCGAACACCAGCGCCATTTTGTCGATAACGCCCGACTCGGTCATTTCGTGATACAGGTCGTTGCCCTCGCGCACGCGCTCGCCCACGCCGGCAAACACCGAGTAGCCGCCGTGCGCCTTAGCGACATTGTGGATGAGTTCCTGCATCAGCACCGTCTTACCAACGCCCGCGCCGCCAAAGAGCCCCACCTTGCCGCCGCGGATAAACGGCGCCAAAAGGTCAATCGATTTAATTCCCGTTTCAAATACTTCGGCTTTGGTCGCCTGTTGCGAAAAGGGCGGAGCCTCGCGGTGTATCGGCAAGGTCGGCGCGCCGACCACTTGCGGCTTGTTATCGATAGGCTGGCCGACGACGTTAAAAAGCCGGCCGAGTACCTTCTCGCCTACCGGCACCTGTACGGGCCCTCCGGTGTCTGCAACCGCGGCGCCGCGCGCGAGGCCGGCGGTGTCCTGCAGGGCGATAGCGCGCGCCCGGCCGAGCCCCACGTGCTGGGCGACCTCAAGCGTAATGGCGCGGTCGCCCACGGCAGTAGTAAGCGCGTTGCGCAATGCGGGGAGCGCGCCCTCAAAGTAAACGTCCACGACCGGCCCGATGATTTGTACTATTTTTCCTGTATTCATAAAGTTCCGGAAATTATTTCTGATACCTCGCGCGTTATCGCCGCCTGGCGCGCTTTGTTAAACTGCAGGGTCAAACGATCCTGCATCTCCCCCGCCTTGTCGGTGGCCGACTTCATCGAGACCATGCGGGCCGAATGTTCGGACGCCTGCGACTCAAGCAGCGCGTGATACACATACACGCCCGCGAGCAAAGGCAGTATGGCGTCGAGCACCGTCGTTTCGCCCGGCTCGAGCGTGTAGGTGGTCGGGTTGACGTAAGTCTGACTTACGTCGCGGGAGTAGGCTCCTTTTTTTGGAACAATATCTTCTACCACCTTTTCCAACTCGGCGAGCGACAGAGGAAAAATAGTGCGCAGGGTCGGACGCTGTTCGAAGGTCGAAACAAAATTTTGATAGGCCACCTTGACGACATCCACACCCTCGATCGCTGCGCCGTTGAGGACAAACCGCAAGGCCGCCTGGTCCACTATTTCGCGCATCTGCACCGAGGTGAGCGCGGCGTTGTTTGGGTAGTACTTAATTACTTTATAACCACGGCTCGAAAAATAATCTTGTGTCTTGCGCCCGACGGCGATGATTTGTACATTCTCAATCGGAAGACTTAGTCTCCCGATATCGGCCGCGGCGGCGCGCAGAACGCCCGAGTTGAGCGCGCCCGCCAAACCCTTGTCGCTGGTGATGACTATATAAAGAGCTTTCCCTACCGGACGGACGGCGGCAAGAGGATGCACCACGAGGTCGCGGGAGCCGGCGACGCGCGCAAGCACCGCGGCCGAGGCGCGTGCGTAGGCGCGGCCGGCAAGCGCCGTCTGCTGGGCCTTGCGCATCTTGGCGGCCGAGACGGCCTCCATGGCCTTGGTCACGGTCTGCGACTTTTTCATCGCGCCTATCTTTATTTTTATTTGTTTAAGCCCAGCCATGGATTTCTATAAATTTCTGCAACTGCAGTTTAAGCTCGCCGTCAGTCTGCGAAGCAATGTCTTTGGCCTTGCGGATGCTGTCAAGCACCTCGGGGCGGTGCGCGTCAAGGTGGTCTAAGAATTTTTGCTCAAACTCGCCCACCTGCAGGGCGGGCACACGGCCCAAGTAGCCGTTGACCGCCGCATAGATAATCACCGCCTGCCGCTCAAACGCCAAAGGCTTGCCGTTTTTTTGGCGCAAAATCGCCATCATGCGCTGGCCG
>JBBUFU010000060.1:0-6011 GCA_038056365.1 Patescibacteria group bacterium | reverse complement strand
CGGCTCTACACCCATGTCCAGCAAGCGCGGCACGATGCCGATGGCGTTGTTGGTATGGATAGTGGAGAGCACCAAGTGGCCGGTCAATGCCGCCTGCACCGCCAGGTTGGCGGTCTCGCTGTCGCGGATCTCGCCGACCATGATGATGTTCGGGTCTTGGCGGAGCGTCGTGCGCAAGCCGTTGGCAAAGGTGTAGCCTATCTCGGGGCGCACCTGGCTTTGCGAGACGCCGGCGATAGTGTACTCGACCGGGTCCTCGAGCGAGAGGACGTTTTGGCGGTCGCGGTCCACCTCGTTGAGCAGGGTGTAGAGCGTCGTCGACTTACCCGAGCCGGTGGGGCCGGAGATAAGCACCATGCCGTAGGGCTTTTTTATCGCAGCCTTGATGAGCGCGAGGTTGCGCGCGGAAAGGCCGATGTCATCGAGCTTCCAGTCTTTGGTCTGCGAGCCGAGGATGCGCATCACCACCTTTTCGCCGTAGTAGGTCGGGAAGGTCGATACGCGAAAGTCGACCTTGCCGCCGCCGACGCGCGCCGAAAAGCGGCCGTCTTGCGGTTTGCGCTTCTCGTCGAGCCGCATGTTGGAGAGCACCTTGATGCGGGCGACCACCGCCGCGTGGACCTTGGGCGGGAGCGTGATGTTGGTCAAGAGCGCCCCGTCGACGCGAAACCGCACGCGCGTTTGCTCGACCATCGGCTCGATGTGGATGTCCGAGGCGCGGCCTTCGGCCGCGTGGCGCAAAATCGTCGCCACTATTTTGGTAACCGGCGCGTCTTCGGTAATGGCCGAACTTTCGGTCTCGGTAAGCGCGTCGTCCTCGAAGACTGCAGAACGCTTTTTTTCCTGCGGCTCTATCTTTACCTCGGTCTCAAGCTCGTTGAGCGCCTTGCCCACCTCGCCCGAGAGCCCCTTGTACTGCTGTAGCAAGCGGTCAAAGTCGGTCTGTGTGATAAGAAACAACTTGTACGGCATGCCTATCTTCGCCGAGATAAAGGTCAGCGCGTCGCGGCCCTCGAGATTATCCGGGTCGACAACACCGACCTCAAGGACGCCGTCAACCACGCCGAGCGGCGAGAGGCTGTAGTAGCGCGCCGACTCCTCGGGGATGTAGCGCAGGACATCAAACGGCACCGGCTTTTCGCCCAGCTCGCGCGTGGGTACGCCGTAGTAGTCTCCTTTGGTTTTGAGAACGTCCTTAAGCGACACGCCGCTCTTAACAAGCACCCCCTCTTCGGTGGCGCCGGGCTTCTTTAGTTCCGCCTGGATGTCGGGTATGCGGCTGCGGTCGAGGACGCCGGCGTCAGTTAAGAGCGAGATAAGATTCATCGGTCATATGGGCGCAAACGGGTTGCGGCGGCCGGACTCCTGAGGCGGAATAGAAACGCCAAAGTCGGAGAGCGAGACAAAGACCGGGTTGGAAAAGATTTTGTTATCGAGATCTATCGTGCCGAGGCTGTTAAGCGTCACCAAAAGCTCGCCCGAAACCGCCTGGTCCGCCGACAGGGCGGTCAAGGGAGCCGAGCCCCCGCTAAAGTAGGTAAAGTAGACGTACCCGGCCAACAACAATGCCGCTCCCCCGCCGATTGTCGTTTTATTTTTTTTAAGAAAATCCATATGATTTTTAAATATTCAAATGTTTAAATATTTAATGGAGCCAATAGGTGCGGATGGTAAGCGCATAGTCGTTAGCGTCTATTTTGATATCACCGATTTTGAAGTTGAGCTTTTCGACATCCACGACGCGCAGGCTGTGCTCAAGATCGGCAAGGAAGGAGAGAAATTTGTCGTACGAAGCGGTAACGGTAAACCCAAGATTCACCGAGCCTACCGGGTCGCCCGAAGCGCCGACCGCCACCGCACTGCGCGCGGTGGAGGCGCTCGAAACGGTGCCGAGCGAAACATTTTTGAGCGTCAGGCCGTGGCGGGCGGCGATGTTGTTGATGTCTATGATAAGCCTGATGTTGTCCACGTTGTCCGGCAGCATCCGCTCGAGCTTTTGCACGTCGTCGGTAGAAAAGGTGGCGCGTTTGGAGAGCAGTTGGTCGCGCTGGGACTTGAGCTTGCCCGCGGTCGTCAGGGCTTGATCGTACGACACGGTCTCCGCGGCAACACTCTTGCTGCCCTGGTAGGCATTGTTGGTATACCCGACAAAAAGTCCGATGGCGGCTACAAGGAGTATGAGTGGGAGAAGGGTGCGCATATTACTTGTGGTGAGTCATATCGAACTATTGGGTTGCGGCCGGCGTCACCGCCTGTTGTTTGCTGTAAGAAAGAAGCGTGGGGTTGGCGATAGCGCGAACCGTAAAGGAAATGCGGTTGTTCGATTGGACGGTAATGCCCGAAAAGATGACGTCTTTGAGGAACAGACTTTTGCCGAGTGCGTCGCTTTGGAGCGCGATGGTCGAAAAGGAGTCCGCCGTGCCCTCGAGTTGCATCGTGGCGGTGCCGTCCGCGTTGAGCGTGTAGTCAAAACCCGTAAGTTGTACGTTGACGAGGGTGCTCTGCGACAAAAAGCCGAACACCGCCGAGGGCGCGACGTGTTTGTTTAAAAGCAGTTTGGCCTGCTCGATGCGGCTGTCGAGCCGCAGGAGGTCCTGTATGGTCACCGGGTCGAACGCGCCCCTTTGCAGGTCGAGGCTCGCTTTTTGCTTTGCCAGCTTTTGGGTGAGTATCTGCGTGTACGCAAAGACGCCGCCCGCCGCAATAAGCGAGAGCACGAACAGGAGCATCGTAATGAGGGACAAAAGCCCCACCCCGCCGGTGCGCGCCCTCTCGGCGGTGAGCGCCTCTTTAGGTATGAACGATGTGGAGACCTGAGGATCCATTTACCCTTTAGTATAAGCCCATTTATTTTGCAAGGGGCTCTATATCAACAGAATCACGATATGCTGCCTGCGTGGCCGGAGAGTTTTTTATCATCTTTGCCGCTACAATAGCCGCCACTCGGCTGTATCTCTTTATTAAACCAACCCCCGGCCCAACTATCGGGGGACTCCGGCTACACCACTGGATGTTCGGAGCGGTTGGAATCCCCATTGCACTATGGTTTGGCTCAATACCTTTGTATGCCGTCAGTCTCGGTCTTTTTGTAGATGAACTGACGTACCTTCTTATGGGCGGCAAAACGCACGAGGACAATTATTCAAAAATTTCATTACTTGGGACCTTACTACTAGTTGTCATCGTCTTCTTTCTGCGAGACTACCTGGTCGCGACTTTTGTCATATAAAAATCCCGCTCATGAGATAGCTACTGAGCTAATTACGTAGTTAGGTACGTACCCAAATCCTAGAGGCGGCGCCTCTAGGATTGTGATTTTTCTTTAACCAAACTCCAGGGATTTTTCTACAGTCCGCAGTTTAGGCGGGTATAATACAGAGAGTCATGCTTTTTCATATTCATCTGCGCAAGCGACAGTCAGAGCGGCGCTTACACCCCTACCCGGCAAAGAGCGCGGGGTTGCGGTTTCTCGACCGGATTATCTTCGTTGCCGGTGTGGCCGGCCCTATCGCGACGATACCGCAAATCATCAACATTTACGGCTCGCAGTCGGCGGGCAACGTTTCGCCCATCACCTTCGGTGTGTACGCGCTTTTTAACATCATCTGGATACTCTACGGCCTTGCGCACCGCGAGACCCCCATTGTAGTGACCTTTTGTCTGTGGTTTACCGTCAACATCATCGTCTGTATCGGCGCCCTCGCCTACGGCGCCTGACGGCCGTTTTTATTTATACGCGTCCTTGCGGTGGCGGATTCGGTAGATTGTTATCATCTCTTTTTTGACCGTGTACAGCACCCGGTATTCGCCTATCCGCAAACGATATCCTACGAGAGGTTTCTGTAATTTTCTGACATCTAAGGTGTGAGAAAAGGGGTTATTTCTAAATTCTCCCTCAAATACAGCAGCAACAACTTTTTGAAAATCGAGAGGCAGTCTTTTATATTCCCGAATCGCGGAGGAGGCAAAAGAGATACTGTACATGCCGCGCTTTTACTTTACGCGTTCCCACGGTATGAACTTTTTTCCTTTGTTGGCTTTCACCAGCCGCTCCAGCTCTTTTGCGTCCTGCTCATCCTCCCACGCCTCAACCAGCTTGTTGTACGCGTCTATCGAGAGCACTACAAAGGAGTCGCCTCCCCGGCGGGCGGACACCACCAAAGGCTTTTTCTTTGCCCCAGCCAGGTGAGTAGCCATCGCGGCACGGAAGTCGCTCACGTCGACGCTCTTTTGCACTTTTTGAAATACGGTGTTCATCTTCTTATTGTACATATACCTGTACAATACGCAAGCGTGTCTAAAGAACCGATGAACTACCCCAGCTCCTGCAGGCGGCGGAGGGCGAGGCCTACGGCGACGGCAAACTCGGGGCCCGCTTCTTTGAGGATTTTTTCGAGGAAGGCGGGCGCCGCGGTTTTGCCAAACGGGTCGGCCATGCGGATTTCGGCGTTGACCTTGCTTTGCATCAACTCCCTCAGGCCCTTGAGCGTCGCGCCGCCGCCGGTCAAGACCAGGCCGCTGAGGGTTTGTTTGTTGCGCTGCTCCCATGCGCCTATGGTGCGGGAGAGCTCGGCGATGAGCGGCGATATCGAAAGCTCGAGCGACTTTTTGAGGTCGGCGAGCTCGGGCCCGCCGGTGAGCCCAAACTTGCGCTTGCGCTCCTCGGCCTGCATGACCGAAAGGTTGAGCGCGCGGCTGGCCGCCAAGGTAAGGTCTTGCGAGCCGTGGTTGATGATGTGGCTCTCGCGGATAAGCCCGCGCTCGACGACATAAAACTTGGTGGTGCCGGCGCCGAGGTCGGCCACGGCGACCGGCGCGAGCCCGTGCTCGAGCGCGGCGCGCACGGCCGAAAATATTTCGATCTCAAAAAAGGCGGTTTGGATCTGCGCCTGCGCGGCGATAGAGCGGAACTTGGCTATCGTGTCGTTATGGATGGCGACCAGCAGAACTTCGAGCTTTCCTTCCGGCGACGTTTTTTTGGTGTCGGAGACCACAAACCAGTCGAGCAAGACCTCGTTGATGGGCACCGGGATGTACTTGCGCGCCTCGATAGGGACCACCTGCGCGAGTTGCCGCTCGACCGACATCGGGAGCTTGAGGATAGAGACAAGGCTCGAGGCGTAGGGTATAGCCACTGCGGCGTCTTGCGTGGTGACGTTGGCCTCGCGCAAGACATCCTTGAGCGCCTCGCCGAGCTTGTCGGCGCCGAGCGCGGTGGCGCGGCCTATCTCGAGCCCCGCGTAAGGGCCGAGAGCGATGGCGCCGTAGGTCTCGAGTATGACGCGGCCTTTTTCGCGCCGCAGTTGCACGACCTTGATGCTCGAGGAGCCGATGTCCACCCCGAGTACGCTTTTTACCTCTTTGGAGAACAATTGAGAGATAGAAAATGCCACGATACTATTAGTATATATCAAATGAAGACCGGCCTTTGGGAGTCGCTTGTAGATGTGTTTATCCCGCCGCGCGCGAGCGAGCGCGTGGTGCGCTCTTTAAATCTTCAAATCTTGGAATCTCTATCCTCTGAGGACGGGCTCCCCTACCACGACGCGCGGGTCACCGCTTTGGTCTGGGAGCTTAAGTATTACGCCAACCGCCGCGCCGCCGCGCTTGCGGGCGCACTGCTCAGCGAAAAACTTTTGGCCGCGGCGGCCGAAGAGTTGGGTAAACCGCTTTTAATCCCCGTGCCCATGCACGCGGCGCGGCGGCGCGAGCGCGGGCATAACCAAACAGAGCTGCTTTGTAAAGCAGCTCTGTTTGCCCTTCGAAGCTCGCAAAGCGAAGTAGGGCCAGTAGTCGAATACGCCCCCTTTGCATTAAAGCGCGTCCTCAATACCAAGACCCAGCAGGGTCTGCCGCGGCAGGTGCGGCTCAAGAACGTACAAAAGTGCATGGTAGCGGCCGACCCAAAAAAGATAGAGGGTCGCGCCTGTATCGTCGTAGACGACGTCACTACCACCGGCGCAACACTTGAGGAGGCAAAGCGCGCGCTCCGCAGTGGCGGGGCGCGCGCC
>JBBUFU010000059.1:0-7857 GCA_038056365.1 Patescibacteria group bacterium | reverse complement strand
CGACACAACACCCTTCATCATCGATCAAGCCGGCAACGTCGGCATCGGGACGTCGAGCCCGGCCAAGACACTCTCCGTTGCAGGTACCGGATATTTCACCGGGAACGTCGGGATTGGGGGCGTGTCGGCAAATGCCGGTCTTGAAGTGTATGGGACAACCTTAAAACCCGGGGTGGCTTGGGGGACAGGCGCGGCCTATCTCAATAGCAATGATTCGATGGCGATAAATCTTGGCGGTACTCTTGCTTTTGGTGGCAACTATACCGGAACTACAAACACGGATTGGGCGGCGATAGTTGGGTGGAAGGAAAACGCTACCGACAGCAACACATCGGGGTATCTTGGTTTTTACACCAAGGCGAACGCTGGTTCGCAGACAGAAAAAGTGCGCATAACAAGTGCCGGCAACGTCGGCATCGGGACGACGACGCCGCAGTCCAAACTCTCTATCGTGCAATCCGCGCTCACCTATGCCAACGGCCTCACCATATACGGTTCCGGCGGCACTGACTCTCTGCAGCTCTTCGGCTCCAATGACAACGTTGCGACCATCCAAGCCACCCAAGACGGCAATGTAACCGGCAGCAATTTGTTGCTCAACCCAAGCGGCGGTAGCGTCGGCATCGGGACGACGGGGCCATTGAGCCAACTGTCCGTGGGAGGAGTGGGTGTGGCTAATGTTGGCATATACGGCACGGGCGTTGATGCTGGTCTATATGGTGTAGGCACTGCCAGCGGTGCGTTCAAATATGGCGTGTATGGGTCCGGTTCCTATGGTATTGGTGGCAACGGCACCCTTATTGGTGTGTTCGGGCAGCCTTTTAGCGGTTCAGGTGGCACAGGCGGCTATTTCACCAATAACGGCGCGGGAACGTATGGGCTTCTTGTAGCTAGCGGCAATGTCGGCATCGGGGACACCACCCCCGCCAATGCCTTGAGCGTCGTGGGCACGACGACCGTGAGCAGTAAAGTGCTTGTAACTGCCGGATGTACGCAAGCTCAAATGAGCGCGTATCCATTTGTCATGGCGGCCTCCGATAGCAACGACGTCGCTGGTATTTACATGTACGCCACTAATGTGATGACGCTCGACACGAGGCAGGATTGCGGTACAGCTGCAGCAGACCTCTACCTCAACCCGACCGCAACGCAGAACCACGTCTTCACTGTCGGCGGCACCATCGCTTCTATCTCCGACCAGCGCCTCAAGACCAACGTCACCCCCATTACCGGAGCGCTGGAAAAGCTGACGCAGTTGCGGCCCGTAAGCTACCAATGGATTAATCCCGCTCTGCACGGCAGCGCGACCTCAAGCGGCGGATTCATCGCACAGGAAGTGCAGAATGTGTTCCCGCAGTTCGTAACGACGACCGGCTGCGCCGGAGCGGATTGTACGCTCGTTGGGGGCGATGGAAGTATGCAGTATGCTGTCGGACTCGGTCAGGAGTTCAACGGCTACGTCGTCGGCGCCATTCAGGAGCTCAACACCAAAGTCGATGCCAATGCCAGCTCGACGGCGGTGGCGATAGGGCAGGTGGTGGTAGCGGTTTCGCCCATCGCAAGTAGCACCGCCGCCAACCTGGTCATCAGCGCGCCGACCGTCACCATGACGCAGGCCGCGACCACGACTGTTCCCGCGGTTGACGGCGCGTGGGCCATCGCGACCTCGACCGCCTCCGGCACGACGCCTATCATTAGTATCTCCGCCCCTTCGACAGGCTCAGGGCAGGCGGCACCACAAACTAGCGTCAGCATCAACGCCGCGCACGTGTATATCAACGGGCAGGAGTTGTCTGCCGCGGTAGGCGACGCGCTTATAGGCACAAGTACAACAAGTACGATAGATACAACAAGTACGACGGACACATCTTACGCTGCGCGGTTCTTTGGCGCGCTCACGGCTAAGCTCACCGCATGGCTCGGCAGTGCGGGCAACGGCATCGCCGACCTGTTTGCCGCGCACATCCACGCGCAGGTCATCGACGCCGACCGGGTAAACACCCAAACGCTGTGCATCGGCGCCACCTGCGTGACCGAGAGCCAACTGCAAGCTTTGCTGAGCGGCCAGGTGTCGTCCTCTACTTCGCCAGTGGCTACGCAGAGCACGGCAAGCACGGTCCCCGTGCTGTCCGTGAACGGCAATAACCCGACCAGCATCGCCGTCGGCGCAAGCTACATAGACCTCGGCGCCACCATCACCGGCCCCTCAAGCGCCCTCAACCTCGGCGTCTACGCCAGTGTCGACGGCGGCGCCACGACCAGCGTCAGCGGCATACAAATAGACACGTCGGCCGGCGGCACGCACTACGTCCGCTACTTTGCCATCGACCAAGACGGCCTGATGGGCGAGGCGACCCGCACAGTCATTGTAGGGACCGGCACAACAAGTACGATAGATACTACAAGTACGACAGACACCACCACCACCGCCTCCTCGACGCCGACCACCACGGATACCACAACAGACACCACCGCGAGCTCCACTCCGGTGGTCGTTGACACTACCACCGACACCGCTTCGTCGACGACGGCGACGTCGACCACCCCTTAATCCCTTTATGACCCTTTCTGCCCATTCGAACCCCTACGGGTATAAGGACCTCCTGGTGTATAAAAAAGCCGACGCGATGCAGGCCGCCTGCGCGGCGCTCACTTCCCGTTTTCCCCGTTCCAAAACCCTTTACTCCCTTGCCGACCAGATGGACCGCTCGGCACGGTCGGTTAAGCAAAATGTCGTCGAAGGGTGGAAGCGCAACTCGACCAAAGAGTATTACGAGTTTCTCGGATTCTCACTCGGGGCAAACGCGGAGCTGGAGGAGGATTGCAACGACATAGTAAAAGGGATTTATAAAGGGATTGAATGGGAAAAAGGGGACAAAAGGGAAAAAGGGGAGAACGGGTAAGAAAAAGGGGCGGCGGGCGCTCGGCGCCCGCCGCAAAGGGAAGCCCCTTTTCCCCATTCCTCCCCTTTACCCCCTTCGTCTTCAGCCCATTTGACGCTCGAGGAGGTCGAGCGTCTGCCCTTTTACCCCCTTGACCCCCATTTGCCCCCGGTTGTTCAGCTCAAACTGCGATGCAAGGAGCTTAACTTTCTTATAGGCAAGCTACAGGAATCTTTGGCGGCCAAAATGATAGAGGACCATAGCCTGCCGCAGTCTGCACTCATACTGCAGAAACATCGCAAGGAAGAGAAGGACGATGTATGGCTCGCGGAGCAGCTCAAAAAGGCGAAAGGGAAGTAAGGGGAGAAAGGGGGAGGAAAGGGAATAAGGGGAGAAAAAAGGGAGAAAGGGGAATAAGGGGAGGAACGGGGAATATAGAAGGTATACTATTTATATATGTCAGTGCGCGTAGCGATAAATGGATTTGGCAGGATAGGGCGATGCTTTTTGCGCGCGGCCGTGCACGACCCGGGGGTCGAGGTCGTGGCTATTAATGACTTGGGCGACCTCGAAAACTTGGCCTATTTGTTACGCCACGACAGCGTGTATCGCGAGTTTGCGGGCCAGGTGTCGGTCAAAGACGGCGAGCTGGTGGTGGGAGCCAAGCCTATTAAAGTTTTGCAGGAAAAGGACCCGGCAAGGCTCCCGTGGGGGGCGCTTGGCATCGACGTGGTGGTGGAGTCGACCGGCCTCTTTACCGAATATGCAAAGGCTAAGTTGCATCTGGACGCGGGCGCAAAGAAAGTTGTTATTTCTGCCCCGCCAAAAGGGGACCCAATAGAGGGCTCTGCGGTTGTGTTGGTCGGTATCAACGAAGACAAGCTCGCCACGTGCACACTCACCTCTAACGGTTCCTGCACTACCAATGCAGCGAGTCCGGTCGTGGCGATTATTGAAGAAACTTTGGATATAGAAAAAGCGCTGCTCGACACGATCCACAGCTACACCGCAAGTCAGTCGCTTGTCGACTCTCCAAACAAAAAAGATTTTCGCGAAGGCCGTGCAGCGGCGCAAAATATAGTCCCGTCTTCAACAGGCGCAGCAACCACGGTCACCAAGGCGGTAACCGGCGTCCCGTTTTTTGACGGCATTTCTGTGCGCGTACCAACAGTAGCGGGTTCGTATGTTGACCTGACGTTTGTTACAAAAAGAGATACAACACGCGAGGAGGTCAACGATATTTTGCGTAAAGCCGCTGCGAGTCCGCGCTGGCAGGGGATATTTACCGTGAGCGAAGAACCGCTGGTATCTTCAGACATTATAGGCAACCCCTACGCCAGCATTGCCGACCTTGCCATGACGCGGGTGGTCGGCGGTAATTTAGTCAAAGTCTTGGCGTGGTACGACAACGAGGCCGGCTACACACAAACGCTCCTCCGACACGTAAAAAAGGCGGGGAGCATATGAAGATTTTTATCGGCGCGGACCATCGCGGATTTGCTTTAAAAAACATTTTGTACAAACAGCTCGTTGCGCGCGGGCATGAGGTCACCGACTGCGGGCCGCACAAGCTCGACCCGGCGGACGATTATCCGGATTACGCGCAAAAGGTGGCCGAGGGGGTTGCAAAAAATCCCGACAGTCGCGGCATCTTGCTGTGCGGCTCGGGGGTGGGGATGGACGTGGTCGCCAACAAGGTGCGCGGGGTGCGCGCCACGGTCGGGTATAAAAGCGACGAGGTGGTGCACGGCCGCGCGCGCGACGACATCAACGTGCTGGCGTTGCCGGCCGACTCGCTTGCTCCCGAGCAGGCCGAGGCGCTGGTAGAGCTGTTTTTGATAACGCCGTTTGGCGGCGCCGAGCGCGACCTGCGCCGGCAAAAGGAGATTGCCGACCTCGAAGCGCAAAACTTTAAATAATATGGAGAAGATAGAAATAATCCCGGCGGTACTGCCAAAAAATTGGAAGGAACTCGAAGAGAAGCTCGCGCTCATGCGCGGTGTGACCCGCCACGTGCAGATAGATATTGTCGACGGGCACTTTGCCCGCGGCAAAACGTGGCCGTACAAAGACGGCGGGCAGTTTGAAACAATAGTTGCGCAGGAGCACGGTCTGCCGCTGTGGGAGGAGCTCGACTTTGAGTTTGACCTAATGGTCGAGGACCCGATGGCCGTGATGATGGATTATGTGCACGCGGGGGCGTCGCACGTCGTCGTACATGCCGCGGCACCGAGTGCGGTGCCCGCCGCGCAAAAGCTTGCCGGCCTCAACGAGGAGTCGGGGTCCTTTGCGGTGCGGGTAGGGGTGGCGCTCGGCGCGCACCAAAGCCCCGACGACTTGGAGCCGTTTGAGGACCAATTTGATTTTGTACAGGTGATGGGGATAGAGCACGAGGGCCGGCAGGGCGAGGCCTTTGACCCCGACCACAAGGCACTCTTTTTGCTCGAGCGCTTGCGCCGCCGCTATCCGCACCTGCCGCTCCAGGTCGACGGCGGCGTCCGTTTGGAGAACGTCCGCGAGCTCGTCGCGGCCGGCGCAACGCAGCTGGTATGCGGCTCGGCTATTTTTGCCGCAGAGGACGCAAGGGCGGCTTATAACGCGTTATATACTGAAGCTAATGTTGAGCGACGTTGATATTCTCCGTATCGAGGAGCGCGCTGGCGCTATCCGCCGCACGATTATCGAGATGCTGGTTGCCGCCGGCTCGGGCCACGCCGCGGGGCCCTTGGGCATGGCCGACATCTTTGCGGCGCTCTACTTTAATATTCTTAGCCACGACCCGCACAACCCCGGGTGGGCCGAGCGCGACCGGCTGATACTCAGCAACGGGCATATCGCGCCGGTGCGCTACGCGGCGATGGCGCACGCGGGATACTTCCCCGTTGAAGAGTGTTTAACCCTGCGCAAGTTTGGCTCGCGCCTGCAGGGCCACCCCGAGCGCCTGCGCCTGCCGGGGCTCGAGACAACCAGCGGGCCCTTGGGCTCGGGGCTCGGCCAGGCGGCGGGCATTGCCTACGGCGCGCGTATGGATGACAAAAAGTTCCGTGTCTACTGTTGCATGTCCGACGGCGAGCACGACGCGGGCAATGTGTGGGAGTCGGCGATGTTTGCGGGAGCCAACCGTCTTTCAAACCTCACCGCCATTATCGACCGCAACAACATCCAAATAAACGGCATGACGGAGAATGTTATGCCGCTCGAGGGCCTGCGCGCGAAGTACGAGGCGTTTAATTGGCACGTGCTCGAGACGGACGGCCACAACATCGCGGCGATTATCTCGACGGTCAATCAGGCCAAAGCCATATACGAAAAGCCGACGGTCATCATCGCGCACACTATCCCCGGCAAGGGGGTCAAAGAAATAGAGTTTGACTACCGGTGGCACGGCAAGCCGCCGACCAAAGAAGAGGCAAAAAAATTCCTGCACGAGTTGCGCACCCTAAAGGGCAAAATAACAAGCGAACATGAATAAATTTAAAAAAAAGGGGTTTACCATAATCGAGCTGTTGGTGGTCATCGCCATTATCGGCATTTTGGCGTCGATACTACTTGTCTCTATCAATAGCGCGCGGACAAAGGCGCGCGACGCAAGGCGCGAGGCGGACCTCAAAAATATACAGCAGGCCATTGACCTGTTTATCCGCGAGAAGGGCGTCCCGCCGGGGACCGGCGCGGGCTGGTGGGCACAACTCGGCAACGCGTGCGCCGCCTGGCAACCCGGCCCCTACACGCAGTTGCAACCCGAGTACTTTGCCAAATTGCCCGAAGACCCCTCAAGCTCTGGCGCGCCGCCGCAGTGCGCGGCTGCTGACGGCTATTGGTACTACTACGGCCGAGGCTATGACTGGGACGGGACAACGCTGAGTAATACCGGCGACGCGACCTCGTATGTTATCTGTTCAAAGCTCGAAAGCAGCAGCTCGTACGGCTACAAGACGCTGACTAATCCGTGGAGCGGCGCGTGGACGCTCAACTACTGCCTCGGCAATTAAAAAAAATGCTAAACCCGGATGCAAAAATAAAAGAGAGCAAGGCTATGGAGGCCACGCGCGACGGGTTTGGCAAGGCTCTTTTAGAGTTGGGCGAGAGTAACCCGCAGGTGGTGGTGCTGTGCGCCGACCTGGCCGAGAGTACGCGCGTACTGCCGTTTAAAGAAAAGTATCCCGGGCGGTATATCGAGCTTGGCGTGGCCGAGCAAAACCTCGCCACGGTCGCGGCGGGCTTGGCCAACTACGGCAAGATTCCCTTTATCACCTCGTACGCGACCTTTAGCCCCGGGCGCAACAACGAGCAGATCCGCACCACCATCGCGCTCAATAACGTGCCGGTCAAAATCGCCGGCAGCCACGCGGGGCTGAGCGTCGGGCCCGACGGCGCAACGCACCAGGCGCTCGAGGATATCGCGCTCACGCGCGTACTGCCCAACATGGTAGTCGTTTCGCCGTGCGATAGCGAAGAGGCGCGCAAAGCGACGCTTGCCGTCGCGGCGCATCCGGGGCCCGCCTACCTCCGGCTCGGCCGCGCGGCGACGCCGGTCATGACTACGGCAGAAACTCCGTTTGAGCTCGGCAAGGCGCAAACGGTCTGGAGCTCTGAGCACGGCGCGGAGGTGGCGGTGTTTGCCACGGGGCCGCTTTTGTATAACGCGCTTTGCGCGGCCAAGGAGCTCGAGCATCGCATACCGGTAGAGGTTATCAATATCCACACCATCAAGCCGCTCGACGCCGGCGCGGTGGTGGCCGCCGCGCGCGGCGCGGGCGCGGTCGTGACGGTAGAGGAGCATCAAGCGGCCGGCGGGCTGGGGGGCGCCATCGCCGAGATACTCGCGGGGGAGTGCCCGACGCCGGTGGAGTTTGTCGCGGTGCAGGACTGCTTTGGGCAATCGGGCGAGCCGGGGGAGCTTGCGGCGCACTACGGGCTCGACACCTCTGCTATACTAAAAGCTATACAAAAAGCGCACACGCGCCGCAATAAA
>JBBUFU010000058.1:0-6504 GCA_038056365.1 Patescibacteria group bacterium | reverse complement strand
GCCAGGCAGTCCATAAACTGTTTCGTGTTATCTACCGGCACGTTGGTCTGTACAGAAGCAAGCGATGCGGTAGTAAATATGCCGGCTATACCGCCCGCCAGGAACGCTGTGCATGCCACCGCTGTGCCCGCGATAATCGCCGCCGCGCCGCCAGCCCCCGAGCCGCCGCCCGAGTCGGACGGATTGGTGTAACTTCCCAGCACATTGACGCTCCCGCCGACCGAGCCGTTGTTGAGTTGGTTGATGGTGGCCGGGTTAAAGGCCGTACCCGAGCCGCCCCGGTAGTTACTGCCTGAAAGCCAGTTGACTCCCGGGGCCACGCCCGGCGGGGTATTCGCCGTGCCCCCCGCTCCGACAGCGCCGCCGCCGGACGGGTTCACCCTGATATAGCTCGACGAGCCGCCGCTCCCGGTCGTTTGACCTACAGAGTTCGGTACGTTAGTCGGGTTGCCGCCCGTTTGAGCCGGCGTTGTGGTCCGCGCGCCCCCGGTCCCGAAGGTGCCGCTCTCGTTTGGTGTGGTGCCCGCTTTGCCGAAAAACCACATCCACAGTACCCCCACTATCACGGCCGCCAAGACCGCGATGAGGATGGTGATAAGAGTTTTGCGGGTCATCGTGGTAGTTACGAAGGAAGAAAGGCGCTCCAGGATATTCCCGGCTCGTCTTTACTGAAAAGTATACCGTCTTTACTCAGTTGCTGAGCGATGTTTGTTAACACACGCTGCGCTTCGCCCAAGAGTGCGGCGTAGCGTTGCACCCCCGAGAGCCCCCGCAAAGGGTCCTCGAGCATTGTCGCCATGTCCGGGTAGGTCGCGCTGAGCGTGGCAAAGTCGTTGGCGAGCTGGAGGTGTAGAGGTGAGAGCGTCTTGGGCACCGGTGTGTGTATAAGGTCGTCGGCAATCGCGCGGTAGGCCGCACTAATAGCCTTGAGTTGCGCCAAAGCGGCCGGACTTTGTGAGTCGCCCGCCGTGCCGACCGCCAGGTAGGTATTTTGGGCGCTCGCTTGCGGATGGGCGGCGAGCACCACCATGACGGCGTTGCCGTAGGCGCGCAGAGTCGCGGGGGTTTTATCTATCGCGGTAATGTCGGCGCTACTATAGGCGACCGCGCCGGCCTCCGCGCTTATTTGTGCGGCCGCCTGCGCGATAAGCTGGTCTTGGGTCGGTATGTCACTGCCGAGCCCCTGCGAGTTGGCATTACTGAGGTTAATAAGGAGCGTCCGGCCGACCTGCGTGGTGAGGTTGGTGCTTTGCGCGGCGGTAAGGAGCGAGCCCACGGTGTCGGCACTCGGCGCCTCGGGCGCCTTAATGCCCGACTGTGCCTCGACATCTTGCAAGGCCGCTTGCCAGCTTGCCGCTTGAACCGCCTGGTCGGTATCGCCGCTCCCGGCGAGCTGTGCGGCATCCTCGGCCGGGCGCGTAACATATTGCGCCGCAACCACCAACCCGCCCGAGAGGGCCAGCGCCCCCACCATGACGGCAAATTTGGCGCTGGGCAAGTATGGCTGAAGCCTCATTTGATATTCATTATATAATGAAAGTATGCATCGCCTCTGTGCCCCGGTAGCAGGACTATTTATAGCAACAGCCCTTTTGGCTCCGCTTACGGCATTTGCACTCGGGACGTCCTTTGGTGGCCGGGTCTTGGTGATATCTCCATGTTTGAGCCCGCTCGGGCCATCAATCTGGATATCTATACTCCCTGCCGGTGTGTTTCAACCTTTTTATATCTGGACTCCCGCAACGCTTACTTCTAGTGTAGGTCCGCCGCGCAACCCCGGTCAGCAAGTTCTTGGGGTTGCGGATATTCCCTTTGCCTGCACATTGGGCAAAATTCATTTTTACGGACAACGTATGCAGATTGTCGGCACCAGCCCGGTTATTTAAATTAATCTGCAGAAAGCTCGAGCCACTGCACGAGCGGCACGTCCTCGGCGCGCGCCTTTTCTGCTATTCCAGTATTTTGCAAAACACTGGCATAGTCTTTGCCGATATTGTTGAGCAACAATTTTCTTTTTGACGAGAAGCCTTTTTTTACCAGCTCAAAAAACTTCGCTTCATGTTTTTTATCCGCAAATTTTTTCTTTGATATATCATAGACGGCCAAAATCGCGGAATCTACTTTTGGCGCCGGTGCAAACGCACCGCGCGGCACGGTCTTGATATATTTCGGCTCGCCGTACGCTTTCACAGAAAGAGAGAGAACGCTTTCTTTCCCGCCCGAGGCGGGTCGGCCTTGGGCCGATTTTCTTCCGACGATCCGTTCCGCGACTTCTTTTTGTAGTAAAAAAACAAGCGTGGTTGGTTGCGCATCGCCCGAAAGAAATTTCTTCAACAATGCGCCGGTAATGTAGTACGGAATATTTCCTACTACTTTGTAGCCACTAGCCACTAGTCCATAGCCACTAGGGTCAAACTCCAAAGCATCGCCTTCTATCAATTCAAAATTATTTTCTTTAAACTTTTCGCGTAGCGGTTCTATAAGTCTTGAATCTTTTTCAATCGCGATAACTTTCGCCCCCCGCTCGAGTATGACGGAAGTCAGACTTCCTTCACCGGGGCCGATTTCTAGTATAGTTTCCCCCGCTTTAATATCGGCGGCATCGGCAACCGCATTCAGATACGAGAGCGAGTTCAAAAAATGTTGGCCCAGTGATTTCTTTGTTTTCATTGTTCTAGTCGTGAGTCGTTCTAGTCGAGATATATAGTCTTGCCCAGGCGCTCCGGGTTTTCGTTTTGCAGGTGCTCGCCGGAGATGTCACCGAGAAATTGCGACGGCGTGGTGGGCATCTTTGCCCCGTATATCGTGCGGTACGATGCATAGCACAAAAATACTTTATGCCGCGCGCGGGTGAGCGCCACGTACATCAGGCGGCGCTCCTCCTCCTGGTCGGCGGCATCGCTGTCCTGCCGCTCGTAGGGGAAAAGTCCCTCTTCGAGCCCCGTGATAAACACCTGCGGGAACTCAAGCCCTTTAGCGGCGTGTACCGTCATGAGCCGCACGGCGTTTTGCTCTTCTTTTAACTCGTCTTGGTCGCTTGCGAGCGCCGCCGACTCCAAAAACGCTTGCAGGCCTTCGCCCGTAGGCTGGCCATCATAGCGCGCCGCAAGGTTGGCGAGCTCTCGCAGGTTTTCGAGCCGCTCAGCGCCCTCGAATTTGTCTTCTTTAAAGTGCCGCTCCATCCCGCTCTCCTGTATTACCATGCGCACCAATTGCGAGGGCGGCAGGTTTTCGGCGGACGTTTTTATTTTGTGCAGTTGCGCGGTAAAGGCGGCGGCCTTTTCGCCCGCGGGCTGACCCGAAAGCATTTTGAGCAAGGTCACCTTGCCGATGCCGCGAGGCACCGCGACCGCGGCGCGGGCGATATCGGCGACGCCTCCTTGGAGCGCGGCGCGGATAAATGACAGCACGTCTTTAACCTCCTTGCGCTCAAAAAAGCGCGTGCCGAGCACCTGGTAGAGAATGCCGGCGTTCAACAACTGCTCTTCAATCGCACGCGATTGAAAGTTTGCCCGGTACAGCACGGCAAAATCTCTCGGTTGCGCAGGTCTGACCTCCGCCGGTGCGGAGGTCAGACCTGCGCTCATTAACTCTTTGATTTTGCGCGCAACAAAAGCGGCCTCGTCGAGCTCGTCGAATGCGATATACACGCCGAGCGGCTCGCCGTCGGGGTTGTCGGTAAAGAGATTTTTTTCGCGGCGGTAAATATTTTTTGCTATAACCTCGTTGGCCGCCGCCAAAATGGTTTTGGTCGAGCGGTAATTTTGCTCGAGAAATACGACCTTGGCGCCTAAGTATTTTTTTTCGAACGATAAAATGTTGGCTATCTCGGCGCCGCGCCAGCCGTAGATGGTTTGGTCGATGTCGCCGACCGCGCAGATGTTGCGCTCGGGCCCGACAAGTAGCTCGGCCAACTCGGCCTGCACTTTGTTGGTGTCCTGGTACTCGTCGATGTGCAGGTAGCGCCAGCGGCCCTGGTACTTGGCGCGCAGGTCGGCGTGCGCGCGCAAGAGTTGTGTCGCGCGCAAAAGTAGGTCGTCAAAGTCCATCGCGCTGTCCTCGGCAAGCGCCCGCTCGTACTTTAACCATGCCAAGGCGATTTGCCGCTCGTACGGCGTCTCGGGGTTTTCGGCGAACTCGCTTGCCGACACCCCCGCCCCCTTTTGCCGGCTTGCGACCGCCAGCGCCGCGCGCGGCTCTATTGTCTCGGCCCCGACGGCCTTGAGCGCCCGCTTCATCTCCCGCAGGGAGTCGGCCCGGTCGTATATAGATGGAAAGCGTTTGAGCCCGAGCAGGCGGTAGTTCTCTTTTATCAAAGTAAGGCCGAGGCTGTGGAAGGTCGAGACAAAGGGTCCGGGGAGTATCCGCTCGCGCATCTCGCCCGCCGCCTTGTTGGTAAAGGTGATTGCCAGGACCTGTTCGGGGGCCACGCCCTGCCGGACAATCTGCGCTATCCGCTCGGCAATGACCTTGGTTTTGCCCGCTCCGGCACCCGCCAGTACCAACAGAGGTCCCTCGGTTGCCAAAACGGCTTCCCGTTGTGCGGTGTTGAGTTGAGGCCCCAGCTTCATCAACCTATAGTAGCTGATTTAGCCTTTATTTTCAAAGCTTTTTTGCTCATTTTGGCTTCAGTTATCCCCATAGTTCATAACTACCTGTTGACGGGGTGAAGCGTGACTGCAATAGTGGATAGGTACAGGGATGGGAGCTAAAAATATGGCTCAGTAGAGCCATATTTTAGCGGAATCACGCAATCTACGGGTAAAAAACGCTTTGGAATCAAGCTCTAATAGACCTTCTTCGACGGTTAAGCCGTCTTTCTCGGAGAAGCTTAAAAAAACCTTAGTTCACCTGGCTGTGGTAGTCAGCGCCTCTTATGCTATGCTCTCCCCCCTCGCCGCAATGGCGGGCTTTTTTTCGCTCGGCTCTTTGCTTGCTCAGACCGCACAGCAGACCAGCGCCTCGGGCGGTTTTTATAACTCCCAAACCATCCCCCTGCTTTCTCCGGCGGTCAACCTAGACCCGCGCCCTGCGCGGGGCGGCGGCGACATTGTGGTGGTCGCCGGCTCGGCGCTTTGGGCGCAAGAGGGCCCCGAAGGCACCCCGGCCGACATTGCCAACACTCCACAAAACTCTGCCATTTCGGTGTACCCCGTGCATAAAGGCGACACACTTGCCGGCATCGCCAAAATGTTCGGCGTTTCGGTCAATACCATTGTGTGGGCTAACAACACCAAAGTGATACACGAGGGCGACCAACTCATCATCCTTCCCATTACCGGCGCGCGTTACACCGTCGCCGCGGGCGACACACTCGCGAGTATCGCCAAAAAGTTTAAGGCCGATGCGGGCGAGATAGCCCAGTACAACAACATCGCCGACGACGCGGTACTCGACGCGGGCAGCATACTCATCATCCCCAACGGCGAAGTGCCGCCGACCGCGGCGCAGGCGGCGCAAAGCGCGAAGGCAAAGGCAATTAAAAAAGTGCTCAAGAGCGGAGAGCCGTTTCTTGGCGGCGCCGGTCCGAGCCTAGAGGGCTACTACTCATGGCCGGTCGCGGGCGGCGTCGTCACGCAGGGTCTCCACGGATGGAATGCGTGCGACATCGGCGCGCAACGGGGCACCGACATTTATGCCGCGGCGGCCGGCACCGTCATTATCGCGCGCGGCGGCGGTGGATGGAACGGCGGCTACGGCAACTACGTCGTTATTTCGCACTCTAACGGCACGCAAACGCTCTACGGCCACATGAGCAAAGTTCTTACCTCGGCCGGTGCGCAAGTCGGCCAAGGTGACATCATAGGAAAAATCGGCTCGACCGGTGTGTCAACCGGCGCGCACCTGCACTTCGAAGTCCGCGGAGCGGTCAACCCGTTCTGCAATTAGTTTTCTAAAATAAAAAGCGCCCGTCACACTACTGCAGTGTCGGGCGTTTGTTGCGTGCGGAAAATTAGTTTTTCGGGCTGAGACTCGCCGTCGAGCCTGATGAAGTGCCCGGCATAGAGCAACTCAAAGCATTCACACGTGAGCCGGTAGTGTATCTCCCAGACCCCCACCAGCTCCGGGTTGTGCCAGTAAGTATCGATGACCGGCTCGCACCCCCGGCTCAGGGCGATGAGGGCGTCGTGGAAGAAATTTTGGTCCGGCCGCATCACGCGCAACGCGGCTCGCACGCGGCGCACAAGCATGATTGCCTCCTCTGCTCGGCTCTGCCCCGAAGAGTATACAAACCGGGTGATTAACACAACCGGGTATGAAACGCTATTCGTCGAGCAGGCGCCAGAGGTAAAAACACGCCACCGTGCGGTGGCCGGCCCACGGCTTGGCGAGCCGCTCCATGTGCGCGGGCGAGGGGCGGGCGCGCAGGGCAAATAATTTCTGAAACCCCTTTTGTATGCCGAGGTCGCCCGTCGGCAGGACATCGGGCCGGGCGAGCGTAAACATCAAGAACATTTGCGCGGTCCACTCCCCTATGCCCTTGCCCGCGGTCGTATGCTCAAT
>JBBUFU010000057.1:0-10584 GCA_038056365.1 Patescibacteria group bacterium | reverse complement strand
GAGCTTGGCCATGAGCACCGTCATCGCGCGCTCGCGGTTGGCCGCCTGGGAGCGCTCGGCCTGGCTGCGCGCCTCGATGCCGGTCGGGCGGTGCACGATGCGCACGGCCGTCTCGACCTTGTTGACGTTTTGGCCGCCGGCGCCGCCGGCGCGGCTAAACTCCATGTCGAGGTCGGCCGGGTTGAGCACGAAGGTATGCTTTTTGCGGATGGGCAAAATCGCGACCGAGGCGGTCGAAGTGTGTATGCGTCCCGACTTTTCGGTATGGGGTATGCGCTGTACGCGGTGCACGCCGGTCTCAAACCGCAGACGTTGGTACACGTCTTTGCCGTGGATTTCGAACGAGGCCTCTTTGTAGCCGCCGAGGTCGGTCTTGGCTTCGTGCAATACCTTTACCTGCCAGCCGCAATTCTCGGCATAGCCGCGGTACATATTGCTAAGCTCCTCGGCAAAGAGCGCGGCCTCTTGGCCGCCGACGCCGGCCCGTACCTCTAAAATAACCTCGTTGGGAAACTCCTCGCTCCCCTCCTCGGTCTTCAGGATTTCATCCATCTGCGCGAGCATCATCGCACGCGACGACTCGTCGGTAATGTGCTCAAGCGCGGCCGCCAAATAGGCGGTCTTGGGATTGTTTTTGTATTTCGTGAGATCCATCTACTTCGCACTTTTGGAGCGCTTGTCCTTCGAAGCCTTGGCGAAGGAGGAGCGCGTTTTAAACTTCTCCACGCGGCCGGCGGCATCGAGGATTTTTTCGTTGCCGGTGTAGAACGGATGGCAGTTTGAGCAGATTTCTACCTCGAGCTTCTCTTTGGTGGAGCCCACGGCAAAGGAACGCCCGCACGCGCAGGTGACTTTGGCCTCGGGGAAATACGTAGGGTGCGTATCGGTTTTCATACGGGGACACTGTAGCACGGGGTTAGAGATTATTCAAGAAATCAATATTTTTTTGGATGGCGGCAACCTTGGACATCACCTGGTTGGCGTATGTGCGGCCGGCGGTCGCCCACGCGCCGCCCGCGTAGTACTTGGCGGCCGCCCGGTGCTCGGCGGTGTAGCCGCCTGCGCTCGCGCCTAAGTCGCCCAAGTAGACCGACATGGCGGCGATAGCGTCGCCCGGGTCCCAGGGGTTGGCGACCCCGTCGCCCGCCGCGGCCGCGATGCGGTTGGCGTAGAGCGCCCACGTGGAGGGGATAAACTGCGCGGGGCCCATGGCCCCGCCCCAGCCGCCGGCGCTCGCTATCGGACACGAAACCACTTGACGGTGCGGGTCAAACCCGAGCTTTTTGGCGAGCGCAAGGAACGGCGGCACGTCGCGGGCCGGGTTCATCACCTTGGCAAATACCGTACCGCTGTTTTTCCCTATGCCGGCGCCCGTTGCGTCGACCACCAGGTAGCATTGCCCCACGTTTGCGCCGAGGTTCGACTCCTGCGTAAGTATGGCGAGTACCAGCGCCGGGTCAACTCCTGTTGTCTTTTGCGCGGCCTGCGCGTACCTAAGCGCGTCGCCGAACTGAATCGCCGCCGCGTCGCGCAGGGGGAAGAGCGCCGCTCGTATGGCGGCGGCCTTGGCCTGGTTTGCCGCAAGCACTTTTTGGTACTCACTCTCTTGGTTGGTGGTAATGGCCAGGAGCTGGTTTTTTTGCACTTTGTTTGCGGCTATTTGCTGTTGGGTAAGCTGGACCTGGTAGCGCGCGTCTACCTGCGCGCTCCGCTTTTTGGCGAGGGCGTCCTTTTCGGCCTCGGTTTGGGTTTTGACCGCGCGCAGTTCGTCAAAATGCTGCTGGAGCGCCGCATCGAGCGTATCGATGTCGTCAATCGCGCCAAAAAAGTCGGACAAACTGCCCGAGGACAGCGCCAGCACCGCCAGCGGGGTCGAGTCGCTCTCGTTTTTTTGGCGCAGGAGCTTGGCGACGGCCTCTTGCCCCTCGGAGAGTTTGGCCTCGAGCGTGGCGACGGTCTTTGCCTTTTGGGTAATCTGGCTTTGGAGCTGGGTGATGGTGACGTTGCGCTGGTTGATTTCGGCCTGCGCCTTGTTTATCTGCGCGGTGAGCACCGTGACGTCGCCCTTGAGCGTATTTTTTTTGGCCTTGGTTTCGTCGAGAACCTTTTGCCACTCTGCTATCTCGACCTGCAGTTGGTCAAACTCCGCCTGCAGGGCCGCGCGCTCCTGGGGCGTCAGCTCCTGAGCGTGCGCCACGCCGCCCGCAAGGGCAATAAAAAGTATAGCCACGCCTAGAGCCGCTCTTATTTTCATGGTTCTTATAATTGTACCAGACGGGTTTTGCCCCGGTGGCTTACGGTGAAGACCTAACAAAAACTCAGTCATCCGATGACTGAGTTTTAGCCACTTTTCGTGGTTACTCTTTTTTGGATTCTTTGGCCGGAGCTTTGGCCTTGGGGGCCGCGGCGGCGGGAGTCGCTCCCTCGGCTCCTTCGGCGCCCTCCTCCTCTTTCTTGCCGCGCTCGACCGCGTCGCCGATTTGGGTGATGTCCATCGGGGCAACCTCCTCTACCTCCTCTTTGGCAACGCTAATCATCGCGACCACCTCGTCGGCGTCTATTGAAATTTTGGCGGACTTCGGCAACACCAGGTCGCTCACTTTTATCTGATCTTCGAGCGTGGCGAGCTTGGTAACGTCAACGACAATATGTTTCGGCAACTCGCCCGGCTCGACCTCCATCTCGAGCTCGTGCATGACTTTGGTCAAAATGCCGCCGAGATCCTTGACCGCCGGCGCAACACCGGCAAACTCAAACGGCACCGACACGGTGACCTTTTGGCCCTTTTCGATTGCATAAAAATCAGCGTGGATAGCGACGCCGGTAACCGGGTCGGTGGCGACCTCCTGTATAAGCGCCTGCCTGCCGGCAGGCAGGCCTGCTTTGTCGGTCAAGCCCGTGAGCGTAATCACCGTCGACTCCCCCGCCTGATGAAAAAGCTTTTCAAATACTTTGCGGTCAACCTGTATGGGAGTCGCCTCTTGCGAGCGGCCGTACAACACCGCAGGCAAAACGCCCTCGCGCCGGAGCGTGTTGGGGCTTTTGGGCGCGCGCTTGGTGACAGCGAGTTCCATTGCCCGCACAATATAGCTAATTTAGTATAAAAAGGCAAGAAACGCGGGCTATATCTCCTTAAAGACCGGCACGAGCGTGACGGTGGCGCTTGAGGCGTAGGTTCTGACGCCGTCGGTGCACGAGAGCGCAAAGACGCTCTTGCGGGTGAGATTGCCGGTTGATACTCCCGGCGAGCTGAGTGCGGTACTGAGCGTGGTGCCTGCGTCGTTTTTGACCGTGCAGCTGCTCATGCCGGTCGTCGTCCACGAAAGAGAGCTGGCGGTGCCGCTGTGCACGCGCGCCGGAGTAGCGGTGAGTTGCGCCGTTATGTTGCCCGAGGGCAAAACGCAGTTGCCGCCCTGGAGCACGTATGGGTTGTTGCACGAGGTACAACTGCCCGCGGGACCCTGGCCGTTGGGGCATTGCAAAACGCAGTTGCCGCCCTGGAGCACATAGCCGGCGTTGCAGGAGGTGCAGGAGCCGGCCGTGCCTTGGCCGTTCGGACACGGGTTGAGGACGGTGACCGTGACCGATGCGCCGTAGTTATTCCACGCCGGATAGGCGCTACTTTGGACCGACGGATAAAAGATATACGAACCGGGCTGAGTCGGTGTATAAACATACGACTTGGGCGAAAAGGGCGATCCTTGCGACACCAGAGAATTGGCGGTGGTGTTGGGGCCGGTGATGGTTGTGGCGGTAAAAATATCCGGATTCGCTGCCGTGTAGGTGGCAGTAATAGTGACAGACTGGCCGTTGTATATAGTGACCCCTACCCCGTTGCCCGCCCCGGCGCTGATGGTGGCTGTGGGCGCCGCGGTGGCTATCGAGACCGTCGCCGGCACAGAGACAAATCCGCCGCCGTAGTCTTGGCATGCAAGAGCAAAGGTGGTGGCCGTGGTAAGGGCGCCGGTCGAGACAGAGCCCGAGGATTGTCCGGTTGTTATAGAGCCCTGGCCATTGGCGCCCGGAGCGCTCCCGGCGCCGGTCGTGGTGGTGCATCCGGTGGCACTGCCGCAGTAGCCCGTGCCGCCATTGCCGCCGGAGAATAACGATGCTGCAGTCGCGCCGCCGACATATCCGCCGCCGCCGCCTCCATAATTGGTGTTGCCGTCGGCGCCGGCATAGGGTGACGCGCCGCCAATATTAGCACCGCTCAACCCGCCGCCCGAATATCCGGGAGAAGAGAAAAAACCCCCGCCGCCCGCCAGGTGCGGGCCGCTTGCCTGCGCTATCCGCGGCGGCCAAAGCGCTATCGAAGCCAGGATGTCGCCTACGCTTGCCAAGCCGCCGCGGCCTGAGTCGAGAGCTGTGCAACTGAAACTGCTGTTAGAACCGACGCCTCCGCCGCCGCCTGCGGTCATAAGTTCGTTGCCGGCGGCGTCGCGCACGGCCGAACGCCCGCCGCCGGAGGCCGCGTTGGTGCCTCCGGTCCCGCCGCCGCCGTAGGTCCGGCCGGCGGCGAGAGAACCTTTTTGGCCGGCTATCACCGTAAGCACTTGGCTGGGAGTAACGGAGAGAACCCCCTCCGTATATCCGCCGTTGCCGCCGTAACCGTTGGTGCACGACGCCCCGCCGCCGCCCGCGCCCCACAGCTTGACCAACAACGAGGTGACGCCGGAGGGCACCTGGTAGGATTGGTTGCCGCCCGTGTAAGCAAAGTTATTGGTGGTACCAGGGTCTTGGTACAGCACAGCGCCCGTCTGGCTGTTGGTAATCTTGCAGCTGGCGGGTATGGCTTTGTCTACCGACCAGTTAAGGTTGGTGGAGCCGCCGTACGGCACCACGGAGGACACCGGGGTAAGCGCTAGCACTGCGTTTGATATCGTCACCGGCACGGTTGCATTGCGCGTGTTTACACCACCCGCGCTGCAGTACAGGTAGTAGTACTTGGTGCTGCCGGCGGCGCCGCTGGTGATGATATTGGCCGAGCCGATAATCGGATTGGCTCCGGGAAGATAGGTGGCACCCGAAGAGTCGGTGAGGTACGACGAGGTATACATACTGGTAGTCCACGCATCTACCGGGTCGCCGCACGCGAGAATTGCGGTGAAGCGCTGGCTCGGCTGGCAAGACCAATCTAACTGCACCGTCGCGCCCGGCAGTGCCGCAATCGCCGGAGCTACTCCCTCGCTCACAAACCCCGCCGGATGCCACCAACCGGTGCTCGGGTAGCACGGAGCATAGCCGGCGGCGTTATACCTGCCGGAGGTATAGGTGCCTTGCGAGGACGCGGTAAGGAGTGCGCTTACAATGCCGCCGGGAAAATTTTGAAAGCAGTTGGCGGGAGGGGTCCCGCCGTTGTAATTAATGGTGCATGCCGTGGGCGACGGATATCCGCCGTAGTTGCCGTTTGAGGTTGTTTGCCAGTACGGCACCGCGGCGGCGTTAGCGGTCGCGGCGGTTTGGCGGATGGTCGAGACTGCAACCGTTACCGACTGAGGCAACAGCTTTGCACAACCCGAGAAGATGACCGCGATGCCGAGAAAAAAGGCCATACCCGCGCAAAGTGCGGCGAGACTCTTCAGCTCATCAGTCGATAGGTGGCGCATAGTTATAAGGTGCCGGGCGTCGTGGTCGCCCCACTCTGCGACAAGAGGAGCACCGAGTTTGCCACGCCACCCCCGGTTGAAAACACCTTCACCAACATACCGACGGTCGCGTCGGCTGGTACTTTAGTCAGAGCCGGCGGCACCTCGGCAAAAGAGGTTTGCGACCCAATGGAAAAAGTTTTTTGAACTCCGCCCGAAAGTTGTATGGTCAAAGACGATGCGTCGCGCGCCGTCACACGGCCGAGCACGCCGCCCGGCGCCGCATCAAGACTGGTTTGCGCCCAGTACGCGCCGCCCGCAAACGAGGCCGCCGCAGCCACTGCCACTACTCCGATAAAAATATAGACCTTACTCATACCTTAATTATATACCCGGAAAACTCCGTGCAATAATTGCGGTATGCCGATTTTTCGGGCGTTTATGACCCGTCCGTATCTCGTGGCGATAGGCGCCGCCATCCTGCTGTCGCTCGGATTCCCCATTATTGGACTGTGGCCGTTTTTGATACCGGGGCTGGCGCTGTACTTTTTAAACGCGGCATATCCCGGCCGGAGCCGGCGGCAGACGTGGTGGAGCGGCCTTGTGACTGGCGTCATCGTGGAATTTTTGGTCTACTACCAAGGGCTCAGTCACCTGCAAATCCTGCCGGGAGCGGAAACATTTTCTCATCTGGCGCGCCTCAGCCCCCCGGTCTTGGCGCTCGCTTTTGGCACCGTGTTCGGCGCGACAGCCGTGCTGTACCAAGCCCTCCGTACACGCTCCCCGCTCCTGTGCGCGCTCGGCGGCGCGTCGCTTTATACCGCAGGAGAGATGCTTGCACAGCAAATATCGCAAGGATACTACTGGGCTTCGCTGGCGCACCCGTTTGCCGCTTTTGCGCCCGCGCTCACGATAGCCTCGCTCGGGGGCGCTTTTTTGGTTTCGTTTTGTGTCGCGTGGGTCGCAGCTCTCGCGGCCGAATATTTTTTGCGCGGGCGCGCGGCACTCCCCGCCGCCGCGGCGACGGCACTACTGCTCTTTTTGCTATGGGCCGCGGCCGCGGGGCTACAGGGCGGCGGACCGCAGACCGGCTCGCTCACAGTGGTGAGCGTACAGGTGGGCGACCCCAAAGATATTTTTGCCGGTAGCGCCGGTCCCTTTATCGGCGGCGCGGCCAAAGCCTTGCTCGCGGCGGCGGGCACAAGCGGCGCCGACTTGGTTATATATCCGCAAAGCCTCACATCGGGCGCCTTGTACGAGGGCGCGCCGTACGTGGGGCTGGTGCGCGGCGAGCCCGTTGTGGCGCCGCTTAGCGCCGCGGGGCCCTGGCTCAAAACTCTCGTCGCGCCGGAGAGTATCGCGTTGGTGTGGCCCGGGGTCTATAACACCGCCGACAACCGCTTTTATGAAGCGTTTGAGTTTTATAAAGACGGCGCATCCGTCGCCGAGTACCGGAAGCAACTTTTATTTCCCTTTACCGACTACTACCCGCCGTGGATGCGCGCGCTCGGCTTGGTGGCGCGGGGCGACACGCTTACGCCGGGGCCGCCGGTCGCATACACGCAGGTGGGCCCGTGGCGCATCGGCGCCCTCGACTGCTCGGAGCTCAACCGGCCGGAGCTTGCGCGGCAGGAGGCCCGCGCAAGCGCGCTTCTACTTTCGATGGGCTCGGACACGCCGTTTAACAACGGCCTGCCGCCGCAGTACAGCCTTGCCGCCGCGCGGTACCGCGCGGCCGAGAACCATATACCGGTTTTGCGCGTCGCGCTCGGCGGCCCGTCGGCCATCATCAATCGCGACGGCTCGCTCGGCCCCATACTCCCTGCGGGCCAATCCGGTTTATTGGAGGGAACAATCACGCTCTACCAAAACCAACAGACCGTATACAACCGCCTCGGGTCGCTACCCCTTGGCCTCTGCATGTTCGTCATTATCGCGTCGGCCCTTGTGGTGAGGTTGCGCCGCAAACCATAGCAAAAACCCAAAACTTGGACACCCCGTGTCCAAGTTTTGGGGTATAGTTATGAAATGGAGTTGTATCACGTACTTAACCGCGGGGTTGATAAACGCACAGTTGTCCTTGACGACGAAGACCGGGTGCGCTTTTTGCACAACCTGTTCATATTCAATGATAAAAACGCGGCACCAAACTTTGGCCTACCGGCACGTCGAGACCAAACAGAACCCCGCTCGCTATTGGTGCATCTGCACGCTTTTTGTTTGATGGACAACCATTATCATCTTTTACTGTCAGAGGCGCAGGAACGCGGCGTACCGCTGTTTATGCAAAAACTCAACATGGGCTATGCAAAATATTTTAATGAAAAATACGAACGGTCGGGGGTGTTGTGGCAAGGCCCTTCCAAAAAAATCCTCATACAGCGCGATGCGCATTTTTTGTACATCCCCTACTATATCCACCTCAACGCGCTCGACTACTCACATCCGGAGTGGCGCGAGGGCAAGGTAAGGAGCGTGCGCAAGGCGCTTGAGGCGCTTCGTGGCTACCGCTGGAGTAGCCACCTCGACTACTTAGGAGAGAAAAACTTTCCATCTATAACGGAACGGGAGCTGCTAGCCGGCACCATTGGCACCAAAGGGCGGTATGAAAAAGAGATAGGCTCGATAATTACAAATCCAGAACTCGCCGCGCGCGGCAGCGCCCTCGAGTAGCAAAACTTGGACACCCCGTGTCCAAGTTTTGGGTTGAAAGGAGGTAAGAAAAAAGCCCCGGAGTTAGCCGAGGCCGGTGACTTAGAACGCGCCCGCGGGGGCGGCCTGTAAGTCGAACGTCAGGTGATTGCCGGTGCTACTGCAAACGCGCAGCGGTATGCCATCGGTGGTGAACACCTCCCCGACCCTGTCCGAGATCTGAAACAGCACCAGGCCGAAGTGCACCGGCTTAAGCCGCGGGTTAGGGAACTTCATTTCGAGCGCCGCGATCTCAAACTCCGCGCCCGGTCTGCCCTCGCGGATACCGTGGATAATCGCCTCGAACGCCGGGATATGCCACTCTCCGTAACGCTTGGTGAAGCCCTTCAGCGAGTAGCGCCGCCACTCGCCCGGTGGCCGCGCCGTCATCATGACCAGCACATAAAACACGAACGCGATGCCGAAGGTGAGAATACCCGCCTCGTACATCGACGCAGAAAGGAGCGGCTGCGTCGCGGCGCGCTCGAAGACAAGCATGACGCCCCGCGTGTAGTCCAACGCGGCCACGCCGACGAAGCATATGACCAGCACCGCCAGCCACCGGCGCCACGCACGGTTTACGCTCTGCTCTAACCGCCAGAGACTATTCGGCGGCAAGTGCTTCAGCTTCTCGGAATCCATGTAGGCATTGATTCCGTTAGCGGGAATGTTTGCAGACATGCTATCCTCCCCTTACTTCGGTTGACGTCTGCCGCTACAGTAGCGCAGATTTATTGATTTGCAAACAGGCGTAGTTTTGCGGCGATAAACTCTTCGAGTTTTTGCTCGACCGGCGCTAAAAATTTGTACGGCGCGGTTTCTTGCGGGGTTGCCGCCAAACTGTCGCGCAGGCCGTCGCGGTAGGCGACCCGGAACTCGGTATTAATGTGCACCACCGCAATCCCCGCCGCAATACATGCCTTAATGTCATCTTCGGTATTGCCCGAGGCGCCGTGCAACACAAGCGGCACGCCCACCGCATCCGCAATTTCTTTAACCCGCTCGGGGTGGAGCCGCGGCTCGGCCGCGTTCTTTAACATCCCGTGCACGTTGCCCACCGCGGGGGCAAAGCAGTCTACTCCCGTTTCTGCAACAAATTTTTTTGCGTCCTCCGCCGTGGTCAAATTTTCCGTGGTGACGCCCTCGGGCAAAGCATCGAGCTGTTTGCTCGACGTGCCGATGTACCCCAACTCCCCCTCTACTACCACGTCGCGGCCGCTCGCGCGGGCGTATGCCACGACCGTTTTGGTCATCGCAATATTTTCGGCCACCGGCAATTTGGCGCCGTCTACCACAACAGAGTCGACGCCGCTGTCTATCGCCTCTTTGGCCTTTTGTTCGCTGTAGGTGTGGTCGGCGTTGAGATACAAAGGCACGCCCTCTTTTTGGTACGCGCCAATAAGCCCGCGCGCCTCGAGCAGGGTCAGGTGCTCGCGCTCGCCCTCGCTGAGCCCCACAATCGCCGGCAAGCCGGTCGCTTTGACCGCCAAGGCAATCGCGCGGAGCTGGTTGGAGTCGCTGATATTAAAGTGGCCGACGGCCTTGCCCGCCTGCCGGTACTCCCCGATAACCTGGCGCAAAGGCTTCATAAAAATTAAGTATATACTATTAATTATATGGACTTCTTGGCGGTGGGCGACCTGGTGGTAGACGCCTTTATCCGGCTCAAAGACGCGCGCGTGCACTGCGACGTCAACGACCAGCAGTGCGAGATATGCATGCGCTGGGGCGACAAAATCCCCTATGAGTTTGCCGAAGTGGTGCCGGCGGTCGGCAACGCCCCCAACGCCTCCGTCGCGGCGGCGCGCCTGGGCCTCTCTTCCGCCCTGCGCTCTTATGTGGGGGCCGACCAGTTTGGGGCGCAGTGCCTCGCCAGCCTCTCGGCCGACCAGGTCAATACCGACTATATCGAAAAGCAGGCGGGCAAAAAGACCAACTACCACTACGTGCTGTGGTTCGAGAGCCAGCGCACCATCCTTATCAAACACGAAGTTTTTGATTATGCCGTGCCGCCCGCCTTGGGCGAAGCCGAACCGCCGAAGTGGTTTTATCTCTCCTCGCTGGGCGAAAATTCGCTCGACTATAACATCGCATGGCTCGAACAACTTAAAAAGTGGCCTCAAACAAAACTCGCGTTCCAGCCCGGGACGTACCAGATGAAGTGCGGCAAAGAGGCCCTCGTAAACGTATATAAACGCGCTGATATTTTCTTTTGCAACAAAGAAGAGGCTGAGCGCATCTTGGGGATAGAGCCACTGCAGGATATAAAAAGTTTGCTACTGCAGATGAAGGCGCTCGGCCCGAAGGT
>JBBUFU010000056.1:0-2353 GCA_038056365.1 Patescibacteria group bacterium | reverse complement strand
GGCTTTATGGGCATGCCCGGCACTTTGGTGATGCTCGGCAAGTTCTTTGCCGGTGCGGGCAAAATGCTGCCGGCAGGCGACAGCGAAGTGTGGCGCATGGTCGGCAGGGCTATCGGCCGGCACGCCTCTATGGGCGAGCTTGTGCTCGTGGGTGAGGTACTCAGCGCCCTCGGTGGTGAGTACAACATTGGTCTTCGCGACTTGGTCGGCGACCTGTGCGTTAAGGAGATTGCCGAAACTGCCAGGCGTGGACACCTGGCTCGCGACCTCAGGTGCGATGTCGACCCCGACCGCAGCGCAACCATGACCATGCCGGCAACCAACGAGGTGGTTATTACTTGGCGCGTTAACCATCCGTCATCGATGAGTCATGACTGGTTGCCCGGCCGGCAACAGCTTCTCGCCGATGCAAAGCAGAAGGTCTATGACTGGGCTGCAAAAAACAGGGACCAGTCCCCGGACTTTCTGGTCGAGCTCGTCGTCGATGTGTACGAGCTTGATGTCGACGACTACGCCGAGGCTAAGCCGTTCAAACACCTCGTCGTGAAAATAGGCTAGTTACTACCGCCGCAGTGCACCCCGTGCACTGCGGTTTTTTCTTGTGCACAGGGGCTCGTTGTGCCCGGCCGCAGGAAGCACATACTTGAGCTAGAGGCATGCATCGGAGGAACATGACGATGTTCAGGATACTCGCTGGGGTTCCGCGAGCCATGGCGACTGTCATGGTTGAGAGTTACTTTGAAGAATTGGCCGCCGCTTGCCGCGCCCTGTCGGGCCAAGGCAGTGGACCAAGGGCATCTGCCGACGTAAAATCTGCCGGCGATGGACACGAAGCCGCTTTCGATATGGCAGGGTCGCGCCGCCCAAAACACTAAGCTTCCGGCCTAAAAATCCGAAAGCCCCGACGCTTCGGTCGGGGTCCCGACTAACACGTCGGGACTTTTTCTTTGCAAAGAAAAACCCCGCACAGGCGGGGGTAGTTAGCTGCGTGACTGTCGGTCAAGTAGCGTCGCGGTGCGGTCAGCGTAGAACATGGCGAAGCCGACCTTCTGACCGAGCTCATTCGCGATTTCGATGCGACGCGCCTCGACGTACGTGATGATCTCAGCCGGTTTTGCAAGCTCAACCCGGCTGGGGTCGAAAGCGTAGCGGCGCAGGCTCGGCGGCGCACCCTCGGTGTAGACCGAATTTGCAGTGATGTCGATGTGACATTCTTGCGCGGAATCAAGTCGCCGGCCCTTGAGGATGCGGCCATCCGTCTTTACGACTTCGACCCACAAAAACATCGACGAATCAACTGAGCCGAGGCGAAGCACCTGGTCCTTCTTGACCTTTGGAAAAGCGTTCTTCCTTGTCATAGATACTCTCCTTAGTTGTGTCTGGGCTAAGCAAAACAGAAGTAAGCCTCTTTGTCCAGCAGTTGCGTGGTGTAGGGTACTTTGCATAGAATACGGCTACCCGATTTGACCGTATGAAATCCGACCCGCTTTGCAAACTTTTCGGCTCGACCGCCCGCGTCAAACTGCTCCGCCTTTTTTTGTTTAACCCGCGGCTCAGCTATACGGTGCCCGACGCGGCCCAGCGCTCGCGCGTGCCCGAGCGCGCCGCGCGCCGGGAGATAAACCTCTTTTGCGCGGCCGGGCTTGTTAAGCGCGCGCGCCTGCGCAGCGCCGGCGCGCGCTACGGGCTCAACCCCGAGTTCGGATATCTCGCGGCTTTGCAGAATCTGCTCCTCAACGCGCCCGCGCGCGGCGCGGACATCGCCGAGCGGCTCCGCCCAAGCGGCGTCATCAAGCTCGTGATACTCTCGGGTATTTTCCTCGGCGAGTGGGAGGGAAGGCTCGACGTGCTGGTGGTCGGCGACCGCATGAAAGAGAAAAAGCTCCGTGCGGCGGTGCGCCGGCTCGAGAGCGAGCTCGGCAAAGAGGTCCGCTACAGTCTCCTAAGCTCGGAGCAATTTTTCTACCGCATGGGGCTCAACGACCACCTGGTCCGCGATGTCTTGGACTACCCGCACAAGATAGTGCTCGACAAGCTCAATATCGGCCTTAAATAAGGCTTTTTCCTCTGTCCGAATGGCAAGTGAGGTATCCACACCGCCCTGGCAGGATGGGGCGGGGATGCTACAATTAAGGGGTCGACTTTAATAGATTAGCAATTAATTAATCATTTTTCGTATGATTGTTTCGACTTGGTCACAAGCATTGCAGGAGTCCTTCAACGCGCTTCTGTGGTGGACCGTCAACTTCATCCCGCAGTTCGTGCTTGCGGTGATCATCTTTGTCGTGGGCTGGTTCATCGCGGTCCTCATCGGCCGCGTGCATCACCTTCAGAAACGTTTCGAGCTTGCGTG
>JBBUFU010000055.1:0-4613 GCA_038056365.1 Patescibacteria group bacterium | reverse complement strand
CTCTGTCCTGCTACTGGCTCCGCGGCCAGGACTCGAACCTGGAACCAACTCCTTAACAGGGAGCTGCTCTACCATTGAGCTACCGCGGAATACACTCAACTCCGCGGCATTGAGTCCCGACGCCTTGGTCGGGAGGCCGACTGTAACGTCGGCCCTACCGCGGAATATATCGAACGCCCCAAATTATACCTATTTTTGGCCTAATTTCTAGTGTTGCTTCGAATCCTTGCTACAGAACCCGGCTGGGAAGATTTGCTAAAATAGACCATGACCAAAAAGAGGCTCGCCGGCGGCGTGGCACACACCATGCCGGCGGATTTGCGAAAGGCTCTAACCCAGAGCCCTGCGGCGCGGGCGGTATGGGAGGATATTACGCCGCTCGCGCGCAACGAATGGATTTGCTGGGTCATCTCCGGCAAGAAAGCCGAGACAAGAAGTATCCGCATAAAGAAGGGGCTCTCGAAGCTGAGTGGCGGCATGCGCCGGCCCTGCTGTTGGGCCGGTTGCCCCCATCGTTGAGTAGATGCAAAACGGTGTATATTATACAGCGTGAGCGGTTCACCTCTATGACACTCATCGAGCTACTGGTAATCATGCATGTGGTAGGCACCGTCCTCGGCGTCGGCGCGGCGACCTTTGCCGAAATTTATTACACGCGCTTTAACAGCGACGACATAGTAACCGACGATGAGCGCAAGACGCTCGCTACCGCCTACACCGTAATGCGGACGGGGCTCTTTTTGCTAGCCATTTCGGGCTTTGCCTTTTTGCTCTACTTCCGGCTCACCGAGCACGTCGGCATACTTACCAGCCCGTCGTTTTGGGCTAAGATGACTATCGTGGGCGTCCTTGTGGGCAACGCGCTCATGCTCCAGGCGCGCATCATGCCGCTTGCGGTCGGCGCGGCGGTGTCGCTCACCTCCTGGTACGCCGCGCTGGTGCTGGGGGTCATCGGCAAAACGAGCGCCACCTATGCCGAAATACTTATCTACTACGCGGTAGCCATCGTGCTTGTCGGCGTCTCACTGAGGCTTATCCGCGCCTACCTGCACGCCCCTAAAAAAATATGACCACTCCCCTTGCCGTACTGCTGGTTGTCCACGTGCTTAGCGGCGTTGTCGCGATAGGCATGCACAATGTCGCCCTTATGCACCTGCTCAAAAAGGCGCCGGACTACCTGTTTGTATCGCGCCTTGCATGGTCGGCGTTGGTGCTCCTCGTCCTTTCGTGGGCGACTTCGGCCTACTACTACGTCAGCTACTACGGAGTGGCTGTCAAACCGCGCATCCTCGCGGGCGACACCCCCGCCGCGCATATCTTTTTTATGGAGACAAAGGAGCACATCTTTCTTATACTGCCGTTTCTTGCGCTCTCAATCGCGCTCTGCACCGTGTACCTGCGCTCGCACCAGGACGACGATAGCCTGCGCAAAAGCACGGCATTTTTGACCCTCGTTGCGCTCGCGGTCGGGGCCGCGACCGCCGCATCCGGCATCCTTGTCTCCGGCGCTATATGACACACTCGTCACTCTCACTCTGGGTACGCTCGGTCGCAGTTGCGGCCGCGGTTACGGCGCTCGCACTCGCCATACTCATTGTCGGCGCGGAGCAATTGCCCGCTCTCAAGGGCTGGCTCAAAGCAACCTTTTATCACCACTGGCTCGGCAAGGGGGCGCTCGGCCTCATGCTCTTTGCCGTGGTGGCCGTCCTGCTCCGGCTCAAAAGTTCCGCAACGTCCAACCTCTCCACCTATATTCTGGTCGAGGCGCTGGCGGCCGCGGCGGCGGCGCTCGCCATTGCCGGCTACTTTTTGTCGCACCTATGATACACAACACGCGCTCCGTATCGTTTTTTAGAAACTTTGTTTTTGGCGTGGAGGACAGCCTGGTCTCCACGGTTGGCCTGCTGTCCGGCATCGCGCTGGCCTCGGTGTCGAGAGAGACAATTTTTCTGACCGGCATCGTACTTATATTTGTAGAGGCTTTTTCGATGTCCGCGGGAAGCTTTTTATCCGAGTCGTCCGCCGAAGAGTATGCGGGCGGCGCAGACCAGCCGGCACGAAACAACGTCGTGGCGGCGGTCATTATGTTCTTCTCCTATTTTTTTGCGGGTTTTGTCCCGCTCTTCCCCTACCTGCTGTGGCCCGTCGGCACGGCCCTGGCGCTGTCCGTCTTACTTTCCATGGCCACGCTGTTTTGTTTGGGGCTCGTAAGCGCCACCCTCTCCCGCACCGGCCTTATTAGGAGCGGCCTGCGGATGGCGGCAATCGGCGGGTTGGCGATTGTGGTAGGCGCGCTTGCAGGCGCCGTGGTCTCGCGGCTCTAACTTTTCGCATTTCTATACAAGATTTGAATAGTGTGGTAGTTTTCTTTTAGACAGAAACCGAACTAGGGAGTCACGCATGAAGGTTCAACCCCTCGCGACCGGCAGGGTCGAGTCGCTCTGTATGGACGGCAGTCCTGTTGATTCGATACTGTTTTTGCTCGACGGCCCTTATCGTGAACAGCACTACGGGTTTACCCGCAAGCTGAGCGGCCACGACGGCGGGTACATCCGCACCTCGTCGCTCACCAAAGGGTCTACGGTCTTCAACTGGAGAACGTGGACCGGGCTGTCTACCGAAGAAATCAAAGAGGTCGAGTCAAAAATCGGCGTCGGCATCCCGCAAGGGTGCCTGCTCGAAAACATCACCCTTTCGGGCATACCTGACTTCTCGCGGCTGGCACCCACCACGCGGCTAGTTTTCCCGGTCAAGGACTGCGGCAACGGCAAGCAGGCAATCCTCGCCGTGTGGGAGGAAAATAGTCCATGCAAGGGCGTTGGAGAACCGCTCGAGCGGTACCACGGCATTGCGGGTCTTAAGACGCGCTTTATTGCCGAAGCTCGGCACAAGCGAGGCGTGATGGGGCTGGTGCTCGCCGTCGGCCGGGTCGAAGTTGGCGATACGGTATTGGTCTATCCTCCACTTCAATAACGCAATGAGCCGCCCCTCACCGGGCGGTCTTTTATTGCCCATATCAAATAAGTCTCACGACCGTTACATACTTTTGATATTCCAAGATTTATACGACCGTTGCAAATGTGGAATATTTTACACTAATCAAATCCTATAGGTTGAGTTAAGTGTAGACGTACAGACAAAATTTGAATAGTGTGGTAACGTAGTTTCCAGAAAAGTCATGGGATGGAGATCGCGATGAAACGGTTGCCCGAGTCGGAGATATACGAGCGAGGTCTTTCGTACTGGCCGTACAGGACTTCTCTGCAGGCGGTGCTTGAAAAGGTCGTCAATTCTACACCCGCAAAAGCAAGTTTGCTCGACGTCATGTGCGGCCCAGGCTACTTGCTCGGCCAAATCGCAAAAAAACGGAGCGACCTTACCCTGCACGGCATCGACATCGACAAACGCTACGTGCAGTACGGCCGAAAAAAATATCCGGACATCACTTTTGAAAAAGGCGACGTCCTGAAATTGCAGCCTGGGTGTCGCTTTGACGTCGTGGTGTGCACCGGCTCGTTGCATCACCTCCCATACAATCGGCAGGAGGACGGGGTCGTCGCTATCGCCTCGATGGTAAAGCCGGACGGGTTCGTCATCATCTCCGACTGTTACGTCGACGACTACAACGACGAAACGGAACGCAAGGTGGCGGCGGCCAAACTTGGCTACGAGTACCTCAAAGAGACAATCGAGAACGGGGCCCCCGACCCTGTCGTGGAATGGACTGCGGACATTTTGTGGAACGATGTGCTCATGCACGAGTTTAAGACATCGGTCGCAAAACGCCTGCCCATGCTCCAGAAGCACTTTGCCGCGGTCATGACGAGCAAAAAATGGCCGGCGGAGCGGAGCGACGGCTACGGCGACTACATCCATACCTGCGCCGGCACCAAGCACTAGGCTTCGCCTAAAAACCCCGCCCCTCACCGGGTGGCTTTTCTTTTACTCTAGCTCCGGCGGAGGGCCCTTACGATGGCGATGAGGACGCATGCGCCCAAGACCGCCACCGCAAAACTGTAGATACTAAAGCCTCCCCCGCCGCTCTGACCCAAGAGATTCATAATAAATCCGCCGATGACCGCCCCCACAATACCGACGACGATATCCCACAGGAGTCCGCCGCCCGTGCCCATCAGCATCGAGGCAACCCACCCCGCCAAGGCACCAAAGATAATCCAAAGAATAAGGTCCATATATTTTATTTTTCTTGCTCGTTTAGTTTGACCGCGGCTTCGGGCGTCGAAACCGTCTTGCCCATAAGGAAGAGCTTGATGATTCCCCACGCAACCATCCAATACACCAGCATAGCGAGCAGCGTCGTCCACTCCACCACGCTCCCCGCGACCTGCGTTATACGGAAGACGCTGAGAAACGGCGCGGCAAACACATACGTCACCCCGTAGATGAAGGCGCTAAACCCGGCCTCCGGATTTGCCCCGAGCAGTTTGAGCACAAAGCGGAACGCGAGCAGGACTTCGATAAGCCCCAGGATGTACCAGACTATCTGCGTGCCGCGGTACAGGGGTTTAGTAGTTGGCGAGCTGGATGAATCCATAGAGATTTATTTGGTGGTAAAGGTTACCTTGTCGCCACGGACCGTGCCCGCGGAGTTT
>JBBUFU010000054.1:0-4438 GCA_038056365.1 Patescibacteria group bacterium | reverse complement strand
CGCTCAAAACTTGCCCGGGGGAGCCCGCGTTGGGACCGAGATTATTTTTGGTTTTGGCGAGCTGAGTGTCGAGCGCGCCGGCCGCCGCATTGCGCCCGCCGTCGATGAGCGTAAAGACCGGTTTGACATACGCCTCGACCGCCGGAGAGATGTTGCCGATTTGTTGCTGGATAGCCTCGGACGACTCTATCGCCGCGGCGCTTTGCGAGGTGGTCGCCACGACTGGTGCAGGCTTCGGTTTTTGAGTGACGTAGAGAGTAAAAGTAACCGGCGTCGAGCCGTCTTTTTTTGCGGCGCTGAGTACGACGTCTGTATTGTCGGTGGACACTGTAACGCCGAGCGGCACGGTAGTGCCCTCGACTTGTGCCTTTGCGGACAGCTCGAGTGTTTGCGGCCCTGCCTGCGCAGGCAGGTCGGCCGCCAAAGCTATAGCGGGCATGAGGAGCAGCATGTATATCAAAGCGACCTTTCGCATACGTATATAGTATATAGCTAAATTAGGGCCCACCGGCCCTTCATGTACCGTTCATCTCAATCTGCAAGGATGAGCTGAACGAGTCATCATGAAAATATTTAATAAAGTAGCCGCATTTGCATTAGCCGCCGGACTTATGCTGGGCATCTCCGGCGTGGCCTTTGCCGCCACCGCGGTAAATTTAGGGACGGCAGGCTCCTTTGCGGTGCTCGGCGGCTCAACCGTCACCAACACCGGCCCGACGGTTGTTAATGGAGATTTAGGATTAAGCCCCGGCACCTCGGTCACCGGATTTCCACCCGGCATTGTCAATGGGGTACAGCATGTCACTGATGCCATGGCGGCACAGGCGCAGGCGGACCTGGTTACGGCGTATGATGCGGCTGCCGGACAATCAACCGGCGTCACGACAATATCAGGCGATCTTGGCGGCCAAACATTGGCGCCGGGGTTGTATAAGTCGTCCTCGGCACTCGGCCTTACCGGCACGGTGACTCTCGACGGGCAGGGGAGTCCGGACGCGGTCTTTATATTTCAAATCAGCTCCGCCCTAACCACCGCATCGGCAAGCAGGGTTGCTCTTATCAACGGCGCCCAGGCTTGTAACGTGTTTTGGCAGATAGGGTCGTCGGCCACACTCGGCACAAACTCCACTTTTGTCGGGAATATTTTGGCCCTGTCGTCGATTACGGTAAACACAGGCGCTTCGGTTGCCGGCAGGGTTTTGGCGCGCAACGGTGCAGTGACATTGGACACCAGCCCCATCAACCGGCCGACCTGTGCGGCTCCTTCTGTCCCGCCGCCGGTCACGCCGCCGCAGGTTGTCGTCCCGGCCCCCGTGCCGGTTGTCGTCCCATCTCCTGCACCGGTTACGCCTGCGCCGGTTGTCATTCCTGCAGTAGCGCCAGTGGTGGCTTTTGCTCCGGTACCCACACAAGCCTCCGCGCCTACCGCGTCAGTGGCTTTAAATAATTTGCCGAGCACCGGGTTTGGTTTTGCCGACTGGTTTGCAAAAACTATAGGCTATGCTGTCCCCTCGGCATTTTTTGCCCTAGCAGTCACGTTGTACCTTTTTCGAAAGAGACAATAGCGGTAAGGGCCCGTATTTAGTGGTAAAATTTATGCATGGGTTTTTGGCCGCGCCTGCGCAATCATTTTGTTCCGCATCCTACCAATGCGTACCGCCCGCACCTTCTGCGGCGCGGGTGGATGGTGTTCTTTTTGGCGTTCGTATTGGCGACCGAAGGGTTTTTGGTTGCGAGTCTGGTGGCGCGCCAGTCGGGGGGCTCTTTTTTGGCGAGTATTATCGCGAGCGAGCTTATCTCGTTTACCAACGAAGCGCGCGCCGCGCAGAACGACGGCCAGCTCGTTGAAAATAAGCTTCTTGCCGCGGCCGCACAAAAAAAAGCCGAGGACATGGCCGAGGGGGGGTACTTTGCCCACCAGTCGCCCGACGGCAAACAGCCGTGGGATTTTATTACGGCCGCGGGCTACGACTACCAATATGCGGGAGAGAACTTGGCCGTGCGCTTTGTAGACTCCAAAGACGTTGTCAACGCGTGGATGGCGTCGCCCACGCACCGCGCCAACATCGTCAAGGCGGCGTACCGCGAGACCGGCATCGGCATCGCGCAGGGGATATACAAAGGAAGCTCCGCCACCTACGTCGTGCAATATTTCGGCGCGCGCGCGCCGGCCGGCGGGGTACTTGGGGCGGAGGTGAGCCCTCCGGTAAAGGTGTCGCCTTCGCCGGTTGATACCGTGGCGCGCCAGGCGCTCCAACTTGTCAGCAACCCGCGCTCTTCCACTGCGTGGATATTCGGCGGCATCGCGACGCTGCTGCTGGTGCTTTTGGCGTTTGCGTTCTTTTTTCATCTGCAGGTGCAAGCGACCGGCCTGCTCTTGCCCGGCACCGTGGTGGCCGGTATCGCCCTGTTCTTCCTGCTGTTTAACGCCAGTCTTTTGCCGGCCGGCCCAAACCAGACCGCAAGCGCGCTTTTTGCCGGCGAGTTAACAACCGTGATTGACGATGCAGCCGCATCTACGCCATAATACCCTCATGTCAAAACAACAAATACAGACCGGCATTGCGGTTGTCGTAGCGCTGGTTGTGGTAGGTTTTTTTATTGGAGGTAACTTCTTTTCTTCCGCTATGCCGCAGCAAAGCGCCGATACGCCCGCCGGAGTGGTCGTGCAGGATCAGATAATAGGGCAGGGCGCCGAGGCGCGCGCGGGCGATACGGTCGTCGTCAATTACACCGGCAAGCTTCAGGACGGGACGGTATTTGATACCACGGTCGGGCGGGGGCCCCTGCGGCCGTTTATCCTCGGCGCGGGGCAGGTTATCCCGGGCTGGGACCAAGGGCTTGTCGGTATGAAGGCCGGCGGCACGCGCACGCTTATTATCCCGCCGGAGATGGCGTATGGCGCGCAAGGCATCGGGCCCATCCCACCGAACGCTACGCTCACATTTGAGGTAGAGTTGCTGAGTGTCAAGCGTTAAATTCGAGATACAAAAAGAAATGCCCGGCTCTCTCGCAAGAGCCGGCATTTTGCGCACGCCGCACGGCGACATCAAGACGCCGGCGTTTGTGGCGGTGGCGACCAAGGCCGATATTAAAGGCATTGATGTTGCGCGTTTTGGCGAGCTTGGCATCCAAACCATCATCGCCAATACCTACCACTTATATCTTTCGCCGGGCGAGGAGTTGATAGAGAAGGCCGGCGGGGTAGGCAAGTTTATGGCCTTCGGCGGCCCCACCATGACCGACTCGGGCGGGTTCCAGGTATTTTCGCTCGGCGAGGGCTACGGCAAAAAAGTTTCAAAAATTAGTGGGCCGGAGCAGGATTCCGCCGCCCTGGCAATCTATGACGAAGAGTTGGCTACTAGCCACGGCAAACTCGCCATTGTCGACGAAGAAGGGGTTTCTTTTACCTCGCACGTCGACGGCTCGTTCCACCGGTTTACGCCCGAGCGCTCTATCGAGATACAGCACAAGCTCGGCGCGGATATTATCTTTGCCTTTGACGAGTGCACCAGCCCCGCGGCCGATTACGATTATCAAAAGGAAGCACTCGAGCGAACCGCACGGTGGGCCAAAAGAAGCCTCTCGGCCCACCGCATGAAGGAAGTCGGACTTCCCTCACAGGGGATATATGGGATAGTGCAGGGCGGGCGCTTTGAAGATTTGAGAATCGACTCGGCTCGTACGCTTGCTCATTTAGACTTTGACGGCTACGGCATCGGCGGCTCGTTTAGCAAGCAGGATATTTTGGGGATTTTGGACAAAGTAAACCGCGAACTGCCCAAAGAAAAACCGCGGCACCTTTTAGGCATCGGCGAGCCCGAAGATATCTTTATCGGCGTCGAGGCGGGCATAGACACGTTTGACTGCGTGCTCCCGACGCGCAACGGCAGGACCGGAGGAATTTACTCCCGGTTCGGCAAGTATCAAATTCCAAATGCAGAATATAAAGACGACTTCGGCCCCCTAGACAAAGACTGCCGATGTCCGGTTTGCCTCAAACACACCCGTGCCTATGTGCACCACCTCTTTCGCACGCACGAGATGCTCGGGCCTATCTTGGCCAGCATGCACAATATTTTCTTCCTGACCAATCTGGTGGCACAAATCCGCGAGTCGCTCCTTGATGGCGACTTCGGGCGCTATCAACAGGAGTTCCTCGGCCGCTACAAAAGGTGATTATACTTAAGGGGGTATGAAAAAACAGCCGACGGCGATTTTCGGCATCCTTGCGGTGCTGGTGCTCGTGTTCGCCGTCTCCGCGCCGTCGCGCGTCATCTCGTCAAACAGCCCGGTCACCGGCTGGGCGTGGAGCAATACTATCGGGTGGATATCCTTTAACTGCAGTAACACCGACGGCGCCGGCTGCTCCAGCTATGGGCTCTCGGCCAACGGCAGCGGCAACATCCTGGTTCAGGCGATCGGCGCCGGCACCGAC
>JBBUFU010000053.1:9821-12044 GCA_038056365.1 Patescibacteria group bacterium | reverse complement strand
CTCGGAACAAAAGTTTAAAGGCGGTTTGGCCGACACGAGCGAGGCGACGACCCGCCTGCATACGGCGCACCACTTGTTGCTGAAGGCCCTGCAGATGGTACTGGGGCCCGAGGTCAAACAGCGCGGCAGTAACATCACGCAAGAGCGTTTGCGCATCGACTTTAGTTATCCGCAAAAAGTAACCAAAGAACAATTGGCTGAGGTAGAAAAAATAGTCAACGAAAAAATTAAAGAAGATATTCCCGTAATGCGCACCGAGATGAATATAGAAGAAGCCGAAAAGTTGCACGCCGAACACGAGTTTGGCGCTAAATATCCCGACCGAGTGTCGGTATATTCTGTCGGCCCGCTCGACTCGGCCTTTTCGATAGAATTCTGCGGCGGCCCGCACGTGCAAAAAACAGGCGAGCTGGCGCAGTCGGGCGTCTTTAAAATTCAAAAAGAAGAGGCGGTCGCGCAAGGCATTCGCCGCATCAAAGCGGTGTTGACTAAGTAAAATAGCTAACGTAAAGTACTCCCAGATGTATGGGAGGCTCAATAGGGTCTTTCGACAGATCACCAACGGAGAGCTGTGTCATGAAGAAGCTTTTAGCTGTGGGGCTGCTTGGTCTCGCCATCGGCGCCTACGCCGTTATGACGGCACTGGTCGTCCCCCTGAACGTGCAGGGGAACATCATCAAGCTTGCTTATGCGGCGGCAACCATGAAGGATGCCGGGCAGAACAAGACCATGCAGGAACTGGCGGCAATGTACGCCGCCGCCAAGGACCGCGTGGCGACCCTGAAGGCTGCAACCTCGAACAATGAGCTCGGCGTGATGCTCGAGTCGATCCGGGCGGCCAATGCCGAAGCGGCCAAGCTCAAGAGCCAAATCGCCGCGCCGGAGAAGGAACTCGCCGAGCTTAAGACGACGATTGCCGAGCTTGAGAAGGCCCTTGGAACCGTCGACAAGAGCGGCAACAAGAAGGACGGCGACATCGGCAAACAGATCGCCGACACCGCCAAGTTGATGGAGCCGCTCCGGGCGCGGGCAGCCGCGATCCAACAGTATCCTGCGACCATCGCTAAGCTCAAGGCGGAGCTCAAGGCGATCGGTGACACCTTGGTGCCGCTCATGCACAAAAACAGCGGGGTGGTTGCGCAAGCGGCAAACTTCTACAGCGTGCTGGGTCAAGCACAGGCCGACGTCGCCCAGATCGAAAAGGGCATAGCCGGTTTCAACGGGACGTTTGGTGTCCAAGTTGACTGGCTGGAGACGCAGTCGGCTGACCTGAAGCGTAAGGTGCTTGCCGCCCGGGCGCTGGCCGATCGAATCCAGGCCTTGCATATCGGCCCGGCTCCGACGGTCGCGGCCGCCAAGCAATAAAGAAAGCCGCCACGTTAAGTTATTACTGCCCCAGAACTTAGGTGCGGGGCATTTTTATTATATTGACAGCATGTAAACCTCGGGGTATTGTGCCGCCAGAGGTACGGGCGCCCGCGACGGGTTGCCCGGCAGGCTTACACAATGGGAGTGCGACATGACTTTAGTTATGCGCTTGTTTCTCATCGGGCTCGGGCTGTTCGGGGCCTTTTATGCGCTTGCGATGGGCCCGACCCTGTCGACGGTTCGTCTGCCGGCAATACTCGGCACACCTACTGCGCCAAACGAATGGCTGGCAGTGATGGGGGTTGCGTTCATCCTGACCGCCGCCACGATTATCGCCTCTATCAGCGACCTCTCCAACGAACAGCGGGCTCCGCGTGTTTCGTACACCGGGATCGTCTGGAACATGGCGGTACTCGTTGTCGATGCCGCCTTGCTTGGGATGCTGACCGAACCGAACATGCGCGACCTGGCGGCGTGGTTCTGGGGCGCCCCGTCGACGGTACAAGGCCTTGCGGTCGTCGTCGTCGGGATGGTGGTTCTGCTCTTGCTCAGGCTTTTGTTCATGGTCGGCTCTGCGGTGGTTTCCTATATCCAACCAGCACCCACCGCCTGATAATCTAGTTTGCTTCGCACACCGCGGAGCATTTTTTATCTAAAAAGAAAAAACCGCCCGGGGTAAACCGGACGGTCGAACACTTAAACGCAGGATGATGCGTCAGCGGTGATGTGCGGCGGCCTCCGCGTCGGCTGTCTCCGCCGCCGCGGCGGCATCGACATCGTCAACGGGGTCATGGTGATGGCCACCGTCCCCATGACCCGCTTCGTTTTCCTTCACCGTAGTGGTCGAGGTATACG
>JBBUFU010000053.1:0-9811 GCA_038056365.1 Patescibacteria group bacterium | reverse complement strand
TCGCACTCAATTGTCTGTCGACAAACGTGAGAGAGAACGCAAACCCAAGGCCCAGTCCGGCGGCAAGCTGTAACAGGCTGACCAGCCCGTTAGTGCCGGCCGGCCAGACCCCGGACCACTTAAGCAGAAGCAAGATGCTACCGATGAACGCGGTCATCAACAGCGCACTCACTTTGCTCGCGCCGAGACCTTGCCACGCCTTTTTGGTTACGTAAGACCAGGCGATCATGAGGCCGACGGTCATCACGAGGAAGACGCCGAGCGAGACCTTGCCCTCGAGGACCCACGGCTTGTACCAGGGCGTCTCGGGGAAGAATATCGCGGCAATCTCGCGCCCCACGGTCAGGTAGCTGAAGTAGGGGTTGTAGAGAATGAAGCTCACCACCACCACCGGCATGACCCGCCAGAGCATGAAGCCGACGAAGCCGAGGCCCCGCCACTTGCAGCTCTTTTTGAACAGGATGTGGTAGTAGACGTATAGGGTTGCAAGTCCCCACGCAAGGTACACGCCCACGGTGCCCCACTGCTCGGGCGAGATGTTGGGGAAGCCTGCGAGAACGAACTTGCCCCAGGATATCGTGAAGTGCACGTAGCTTATGCCGAGCACGTTGTAGGTCGCGTAGACCAACAGCGTGATTACCGTCATCCGGGTTATAACCCTCCTGGTCGTCATGCCGTGGGGCATAAAGCCCATCAGGTATTCCCACGCGCCGCCAAGAAAGGCGATTACGAAAGATAAAAACACCTTCATGGAGTTCTCCCTCGAGTGAAGTCTATGTTGCCTGCGAATAGGTAAGCGACGTCTGGCAAATAAAATAGCCCAGACCCTTATTTTTGTCAACTTGACGAATTAGTCATATATTGTTACTGCTATAGACAGAAGAACAGGTCCGGGATGGCCGGGCCAATATCAGAAGAGGGTGTTATGAATCAGATTTTTCGCTTTGTCTTCGCCGCGGTCGTCTTGGCGACCGGTTACGGTTACATCGTGTCGCCGGGCAACCGGCTGTCGCTCTACAACACCCAACTCAACTGGCTTTCCGGCCTTTGGAGCAAGACCGAGCCGTCGAGCTACCCGATCATTTTCGGTACCATAGCGGCCCTGTTGCTGGCGTGGCTGTGGGCCGAACGGGTCGCCGCCGTCCGCACGCAACTGAACGACAGGGCCCAACGGATAGCCCTGCTGTTGGGGCAGCTCAACCGCTCTTCGTACGGTCTGGGCGATGGCCTTAACCGTGTGGCGATCGAGCCAATGCAGGCTATCGGGACCTTGGAGCGAAACATCGACGCCCAAAAGGGCATCGTCGCCCAAGCGGAAGAGATGCTGTCGGACCCGGCCTTCCTTACCAGACTCGCCGAAATCCGCCGCTCGCAACAAGGCATGGCGACCCGCATCAGCGCCCTCAAGACGCATGCGGCCGCCCGCGACCTTGCCTCGCTGGCCGACCGGCAAAAGGAGCTCGGCAAGGGCATCGACGCTCTCGAAAACGACGACGACGGCTCCCTGCAGGACCGCGCTGTCACACTGCAAAACTTCGTCGCCGAAGTCAGCGTACGGCTCGACACTATCGACCGGCTGAACGGCGAACTCCGTCAGCTCCAGGCGAGAATCGCCGAGTACACCGCCCGGGCCGAGGCACTCGCCAACAACAAGACCGGCGTTCCCAAGCTGGTCGAACAGCTGACGGAACAGAAGGACGCGTTGTCCAGCACGCTGGACGATGTCGAGAACCTCGATGACGGCGACCTGAAGGACACAGTCGACAAGCTCAAGACCGACTGCGACGAGATCCAGGAGCGCCTTGGCAAGGTGGTCATCGAGGTCGGCCGCATGAACGAAATCAGCGCCGCCTTTGCCGCACTGGCGGCCAAGTTCGGCAACGGCAACGCCGCCGCCGGCTAAGCCGCAAATTACTACGCCCGTCACACTACAGCAGTGTGTCGGGTTTTTTCTTTACCGCACAAAACCTTGACAAGGTCTATAAATTTAGTTATTTTGTTGTCCAGATGAATTAAGAAATAGGGGAGCGCAATGAACCAAAGTGTTATGGAAGCCATCTTGGCGATGAACCGCAAGAGGGGTCTCCTTTTCCGGCACGTCACGCCCGAGTACTTGACGGTAGTTGCCTACAATATGCACACCGCCGCCGACGCCACAAGAGCGGGTTCTCCGGCCGCCGAGCTGGCCCGGCGCGTATGGGACAGCTTTAAAAGCTTGCGGGCCGAGCCCGGTACCAAACACTACACATACCTCACCAAGGTATGGGCCGAGCTGGTTTCGCTTGCTAATGCGACCGGCAATCTCAAGAAGGAGTTTCTCCAGGAGATAGCCGAAATCAACCGCATTTACGCCGCGGAAAAAAAGAAGATCCTCGTCGAGATTCTGATCGCGGCGGCATGGACCTTGGTGTACCGCGGTCTCATGCTGACCGGCTTCGGCGCGGTGGGGTTAATCATCGCGCGCAGCGTTGCTCCGTTGGTCCCCGACCAAATCGCCATATCAACCGGCGACCGGGCGCCTCAGATTATGGGCGTCGCGCTGATGGCCTTCTTTGCGTTTCTGGTGAGTAGGTCGTGGAACGAGTACCGCCGCTATGTGCGCGAAAACGACAGCAAACAACACCGTCGCATCGCGTGGAAGCGCTACAACCTCGAGCGGCGCAGGGCCATCATCGAGCATCTCGAAAAGTTCCACCGGTATTGGTTCGAATATACCGAAGTGGTGTTTTGGATTCCGGTAGAGGCCTCCTACGCGGCCTTCATCAAGGACGAGATGGACATGCTGGAGCATCTTGAAAAAGAGCTGGCCGAAAGGACCGCCTCGCCGATTATGCTGTTCCTGCAAAAAGTCACCCGCAGGTTGTTTAGGCGCAAGCCAAAAACGCCGGTGTTTACCCTCACCGAGCTATAGCCCGACCGCCCGCAAACCAGCGGGCGTTTTTTATTTATCCGGTAGGCTTGACAAATCTACTAAATTTGGGTTATTTTACTTATCAGACAGGACCTTGAGAGGAGTCATCATGGGCAAACCGTCTAGATACGTGCCCGCGCTCCTCATACTGTTAGGGGCGTCGGCGCTTGCCGGATACTTTTACCGGGAGGAATTGCATACCCAGATGCTGGCCGTGACCGTGCTGGTGCGGGAGATGCTTTGGCGGGCCGCGTTATGGACCGGCGGAGTCGTCGCGCGTATTACGGCTAGGTACACGTTTCTGGTTTTCGGGATTCCGTTCCTTCCGCTCGCGTGGAAGTTCTGGATTGAACGAAAGACCAAAACCTTAAAACAAAGCACCCGCGAACATATCACGACGGCGGGTAAACGCTGGTCGGCGGTACCGCTGTGGTTGAGGGTAATAATCTGCGTACTGCTCGCGGTGGGTATCTACTTCCTCAGCCTCACGTGGGAATACGCGATTCTGCTCGTTAACCTCATCCCATTTAGGTGGGACGCGGCAAGGGTCGGCTTTGGATGGCTGCGCCGCAGAGCCACGATTGTGGCACTGCGGGTGATAACCGCCCGCGGGCTTAGCCGGGTTGTACCCGCGCTTTTGTGGGCCTTGCCGTCCATCATCCGGGAGCGCGCACTACCGCGGTATGTACGTTGGCGCCGCAAAGTCTGGCGATATCAGATTCGGCGGCGGCGACGGCGCGAAAAGGCGGCCTTGTACGCAAGGCTCTTCCGTGCCGCCACCGCTCCGGCCGAATAGAAAACGACGTGCCCCGCATCCGCTGGGCATTTTTCTTTGCTATATACTAATTGCATGGCGGTGCTTATTTTAGATATTGAGAGCGGCAGTATCGGTGCGGCCTTGGTACGCTCCAACGAATTTATTAAAACATGGCGCGAACATTTGCCCCTGCGCGCAACGCGCGATGTCGGTTTGCTGGCCGCCGAGACGGAAAAAGTTATACAAAACTTGCTTCCGGCTATTAGTTTAGAGGCTGTGCATAGCGGGGAAGTCTCAAATATTTCCGTCTTTATGTCGCCGCCGTGGGGCAAACCCAACCTCGAGACCGGCCGCCCCGACTTTGTACCGCATCTGCAGGACATGCTGAGGCGCGAGTCGGGCGCCTACTTTGACCTGCCGCTCAACTTTTATACGGGTGCAGGCGCGGCCGCGCAGGCTATGCGGGTCATATCGCCGGCCGAAGATAAATACTTGGTATGCATCGTGACCCACGAGATGACGGAGCTTTTGCTCGTGTACAACGGCGCCGTCGCCGGACACGCAACCATCCCGCATGGGATAAATTTGCCCTTGCGCACGCTGAGGACGCACGGCGGTCTTTCCGATGCCGAAGCGCGCTCTCTGCTCCGTCTTGGCCACCAAGGGCAGGCGGCTCATCACCTGCACGACACCTTAAGCTCGGCCACCGAACACTACGCGCAGGAGTTTAAAAGCGCCGCACGCGAGTTGTTTGACGCATACGCACCCGAGCGCGTATGGGTAATCTCGCCCATGGGGGAGTACTTTGCCCGCGCGCTTTCGCAAAGCAACCTTGCGGACCTCTTCCCTCAAGGCGGCACGGTGTCGGCGCTCCGCTCGCACCATCTCGAACCTCATCACCCCGCTGCGGTAGAGCATGACCTCTTTCTTATTCTAGAAGCGCTGTATGTGCGCTATAATCAAAAATAATCATGCCGAACGACCGCTCTATCCGCAATATCCAAGTGCACCATCGCCACAAGCAGGCGGCAGCCCCCGAACCAACTCGTCCCCAAAAAAGGCCGCGCCGCCGCAACCGGCGCCTGTGGTGGCTCGCGCTCGGGGTAGTGGTGGTAGCCGCGGCGCTGGGGCTGTTGCTTTCGACCATATTTGCCGGGGTGACGGTCGCCGTGACCCCCCGCACCGCCGCCGTAGCCCTACCCCCAAGCATCGTCGCGCAACAGAACGCTCCGGTTGGCACGTTGGCGTATCAAACACTTTCGGTCACGCAGTCGGCCACCACCACCGTGGCCGCTAACGGGATAGAGCGTGTGCAAAAGCAGGCAAGCGGCGTGATAAATATCAGCAACAATTTCAGTACGGCGTCGCAACGCTTGATAGCCAACACCCGATTTGCGGCGCCGGACGGCCGTGTATACCGCATCCGCGATTCGGTCGTCGTGCCGGGGACGAGCGGCGGCAAGCCGGGCACAGTTAGCATTACCGCCTATGCCGACTCGCCGGGACCCGACTATAACCGCTCCGGCACCACCGCCTACACCATCCCCGGGTTTAAGGGCGACCCGCGCTACGCCAAAATCACCGCAAGCTCCGGGCCTATCACCGGAGGATTTGTCGGCGACCAGCCCTCGGTTGCTCCCGCCGACCTGCAAAAGGCAAAACAAGCGCTTGAGCAGCAGCTCAGCTTGTCGCTCAACGCCGCGCTTCTGTCAAACCTCCCCGACGGATACAAGGTAATCGACGGTACCGCAGGAGTCTCCTACGGCGACATGCTGCAGGCGGCGGGCGGCAGTATCGCCACGTTGTCCGAAAGTGCGACCTTGGGCGCGTCTATCGTCCGTATTAACGACCTGGCCACGGCCGTTGCAAAACAAACCGTAACCGGGTACGGGGGAGAGGCGCTGACCTTTGCCGACCCGGCAGGGCTAAGCGTTTCGGCCAGCACCAGCAAACAAACCAACTCGCTCCAGTTGCAACTCGGCGGCGAGGCAACCCTGGTGTGGGTGTTTGACCAAAACGCGCTCAAGGCCGCGCTGGTCGGCAAGCCGAAGTCCGAATTTGAGGCGGTTATCAAATCGCTCCAGCCGGCGATAGCAAGCGCCGAGGCCAGTATCCGGCCGTTTTGGACCTCGAGCTTCCCGAGCGACCCGGCCAAAATCTCTATCACCGTAACCAAACCGTAGCAGTTGACCAAACATAGCTTTTGGGGTACTCTCCTTGGCAGATGAATCTGCAACACTAGCGGGAGGACCCGATGACTAAGCAGTGGAAATTGGCTATCGCCGGCGGCGTAACCGTCGTCGCGTGCATGGTTTTGGTCGGCGGGACGTCCCTGCTGACCGACAACTTGTTGTGGCGTCTGTTGGCGCTTGCCGCCAGTATCTGCATCGGCTACTTCACCTATGAGACCGCCGACGTGTTGAAAGCAATACCCATCGCGGCCCAAAAGACCCGCAGCGACTTCTTGGCTCTGGCCGAAACCCTCGGCAGCTTTGCTACCGGGACCTACGGCCGCGTGCGGGAGTGGTTCGCCAAACCGCACCCGTTCTGGTACACGGGCTTCGTGCTCGGTATCTCGCTCTGGGCATCGTTTTTCCTGCAAGATATCAGGAACGGGCACTTCGCTGAATCGCCTGCCATCGAGATGATAGGGGCCTTGGTCGTGGCCCCATTTGTTCCGGTAGCCTTCGCCGCACTACTCTTCATCTTGGCGTGGGCCGGCGCTTTTGTTGAGGGTAAGGAGTTGATCAAGCCTGACCCGTTCGGCGGAGCAATGTTCGAACCGGTTGGCTACGGCGCCGCCTATCGCTACATGATCATGGGCATCGGCGTCGGCGGGTCGATGGTCGGCGCCTTCGTTGTCCACCTGGTGAAGCTCGTCCACTCGCGCGAGCGGCTGGTGGTCACCGCCTACGGCAACACCATCGGCCTCGTACTGATGGCGGGCTACTGGCTCTGGGGCCCGGCCGACTCGGGCGCGCTCCACTACCTGCTGTTGTTGCTGTTCGGCGGCATCGTGGGTATGGCGGCGGTCTCCTTCGGCACTCGCTATGTGGCGCCGAGGTTCGGCTACCGGTTCTTGCCGCAAAGTTAAGCGGCCTACAGTTCGGCGGCCCGGGTAAAATCCCGGGCCGTTTTTCATATCTATAAAAACAAGGAGGCCGCTCCAAGGGGGAGCGGCCTGAGTCTGGGGAGGTGACCTAGGGCATCTAGGTCGGGTGAAACAAAGAAAGAATCGTTGAGTTACCATTATACCCCCAAACAGGGTGGTTTGTCAAGGGGCTGGTACTATACCCTTATATACAGCCTTTTTATGAAAACGGCAGGTTTGACAGCAAAAGCCCCGTAGGTTAGGATAGAAAACGTCGTTAGTTGATGGATACGAAAGCACCAGAAATACAGGGCATTGTAGAAGAGGCCCTGCCTAATACGTTATTTAAAGTATCTTTGAGTAGCGGAGAGTTGGTGTTGTCGTACCTCGCAGGCAAGATGCGGCTCCACCGCATTAAAGTGCTCGTAGGGGACAAAGTGCTGTTAAAGCTCGACCCGTACGGAGGCAAAGCCCGCATCACCAGACGGCTCTAAAAAGAATGAAGGTTAAGTCCTCTATACATGTGCGTTGCGCGACTTGCAAAATGATCCGCCGGAAAGGGCGGGTCTATGTTGTTTGCCAGAACCCGCGCCACAAACAGCGCCAAGGATAATTTTTGCATCATGAGAATTTCAGGCATCACCATCCCTAATAAACGTATCCCGTTCGCGCTCACCGCGCTCTACGGCATCGGCCCTGCGCGCGCGGTTAAAATTTGCGCCGCCGCCAAACTCGACCTCGCTAAAAAAGCCGACGAACTTACGGCCGACGAAGAAAACGCTATCCGCAAACAGCTCGAAGGGTTGAAACTCGAGGGCGACCTCAAGCGCGAAGTGTCGGGCAACATCAAACGCCTCAAAGACATCGGCTCGTACCGCGGCTCCCGCCACCAGAAACGCCTGCCGGCCCGCGGCCAGCGCACCAAAACCAACTCCCGCACCGTCCGCGGCAACGTCCGCAAAACCATGGGCTCGGGTCGCCGCAAGGAAAGCAAGACCTAATACTATTGATATATGGGAAAGAAACGCATAGTTAAAAAAGAAGGCGGCGAGGGGTCCAACTCCGGCTCTTCGCGCAGCAGCAAGCGCAAGCTCGACATCGGCGTCTTGTACGTCGAGGCGACCTACAACAACACCAAGGTTTCGCTCGGCGACACCTCGGGCAACATCGTCACCTGGTCATCGAGCGGCAGTTTGGGCTTTAGCGGCGCTAAAAAGGGCACGCCGTTTGATGCCGCCAAAGTAGGCGAGCTCATAGGCGAGCGCGGCGCCGCCATGGGCCTTAAAGAAGTGTCGGTAGTGGTCTCCGGCGTCGGCGCCGGCCGCGAAAGCTCAATACGCGCCTTCGCCACCAAGGGCATCCACCTCAGCGGCATCAAAGACAACACCCCGGTGCCGCACAACGGCCCGCGCCCCCCGAAAGCACGTCGCATCTAAATAATGCTTGCCCGTCTTAAATAAAAAGTATGATAATCGGACCCAAATACAAAATCTGCAAACGCCTTGGTGCGAGCGTGTTCGAAAAGTGCCAGACGCAAAAGTTCCAGCTTGCCGAGGCCAACAAGCCGCGCAAGCAGAGCCGCGGCAAACGCGGCGGCAGCGACTTCGGCGCGCAACTCTTGGAAAAACAAAAGGCGCGCTTTACCTACGGACTTTCCGAAAGCCAGTTCAGCCGCTATGTGCACGAGGCAATGGAGAAAAAAGGCCAGACCGCCGTTGCGGGACTCCTTTCGCGACTTGAGGCACGCCTCGACAACGTCGTCTTCCGCGCCGGCTTTGTTAAGACCCGCCGCGCCGCACGCCAACTCGTTTCGCACGGCCACGTTATGGTAGGCGGCAAGCGCATGAACGTGCCGTCCTACCAGGTTAAGACGGGGGAGGCGGTCGCGATACGCCAAGAAAGCCGCACGAGCCCGCTGTTTGTTAACCGTACCGAGGCCGCCGCCGAAACCAAGACTCCGGCGTGGCTCCAGCTCGGCGACAACGGGTTTGAGGTTACCGCCGCCGGGGCACCCGCACTTTCGGACACCGAAGCGCCTTTTAACGCGCCGGTTATCATTCAGTTCTACAGCCGTTAATTGTTTGCATTATTAAGTTCAAGAATATAAAGATTGAGTTATGATGGAATATTCTATAACACTGCCGAGCAAGCCTCGCGCGGTAAAAGAAGAGGGAGCGGAGGGCGTCTATGAGATAGACGGTCTGTATCCGGGCTACGGGCACACTCTCGGCAACAGCCTGCGCCGCATCATCCTGTCCTCGCTCCCGGGCGCGGCTATTACCTCGGTTAAAATCGAGGGCGTCGAACACGAGTTCTCCACGCTCCCCGGCGTGCGTGAGGATGTCGTGACTATTTTGCTTAACCTCAAGAAACTCCGTTTCGAAGTGCTGACCCAGGAGCCTCAGACCGTCACGCTCAAAATCAAAGGCGCGCAAAAAATATCGGGCGCCGACCTCGAACTGCCGGGCCAGGTGCGCTTGCTCAACCCCAACTCGTACATTTGCGAAGTGACCGAAAAGAGCGGCATCGATGCCGAGTTTCGCGTCGAGCGGGGCTTGGGCTACGTGCCGCGCGAAGCGCTTAAAAAAGAGCGCGTCGAAATCGGCGAGATTTCCGTCGACGCTATCTTTAGCCCTATCCGCCGCGTCAACTACGAGGTAGAAAACATGCGCGTCGGCGACCGCACCGACTTTAACCGCCTGCGCGTCGCCATCGAAACCGACGGCACGCTCAGCCCCCGCAAGGCGCTCGAGCAGGCTATCGAGATTATGATCACCCAGCTTAAGGCCGTGGTCGGCTTCCGCGAGGAGGAGATAGAGCAGGCCGAGGTGGGCGGCTCGTCTGCCTCGCCCGCAGCCTCCGGCATGGATGCCGCCGAGGCGATGAAGACCCGCATCGAGGACCTCGAGCTGAGCTCGCGCACCATCTCGTCTCTCCAGACCGCCAACATCCGCACCGTAGGTGGCCTGGCCCGCAAGAAGGAGCAGGACCTTATGGAGGTAGAGGGCCTGGGCCCCAAGTCCATACAGGAGATCAAGCGCGCCTTGGCAAA
>JBBUFU010000052.1:0-2692 GCA_038056365.1 Patescibacteria group bacterium | reverse complement strand
TCTGCCCCCGCTGGATGCGCGGGCCCGACTCGCCGCTCGTGGAGGCCAAGCGCGCGCTCCGCAGTGCCGGAGCGCGCGCCGTGCAAACTATTGCACTTGCCCGATCGTAAACCAGCCCGCAAGGCCGTCTTTATAATACGCAACGTTAGTGTAGCCGGCGGCCTCGAGTTGCTCGCCGCTTTGTACGCTGGCGGTGCAAGTTGGGGACGAGCAGTACACGATTATCTCGGCGTCTTTCTGCGCACCGGCCTCTTGTGCAAACCGCTCCACAAAATCGGGGCCTTTGCGGACATTGACTGCGGTGGGCACATGCCGCGCGGCATAACTCTCGGGCGCGAGCACGTCGATGAGATAAAACTTTTCCCGTGCGTCGATTTTCTTTTTTAACTCTTCGGTGGTTACTATTTTCATAAAATGAGTATAACAAACCGCACCGTCTAAACCGCAACCGCGGGCAAAAACGACTTAAACGTCTCTCTTAACTCTTCGATGCCCGCGGGTTTGGTGAGATGTGTCGTAAAGCCGGCGTCTTTGGCCTTTTGGACATCGCTCGCGAGCCCGTATCCGGTGAGCGCAATAACGGGTATCTTCAAACCGCGGGCGCGTAGCGTTTGAACGACCTTGTACCCGTCCATGTGCGGCATACCGATATCGAGCACAATGGCGTCAAAGCCCGAAAGCGCCTCGTGCGCAAGAGCGTCCGCGCCCGAGTAGAGCGCCTCTGCGCGCGCGCCAAGCATGTTCAACAATTTGACCAGCGAGTCCGCGGCTGGCGCATTGTCGTCTACCACAAGCACGCGCTTGGCGAACATCGACGCGTTGTTCGGTGATCCGGGCTCGGATGCAAAGCTAAGAATATCGGTGAGCGGCAGTTTGATGATGAACTCGCTTCCTTTGTCTTGGCCCTCGCTCGTTGCTTTGATAGTGCCACGGTGGAGCTCCACTATTTTCTGCACGAGCGAGAGTCCGATGCCGAGCCCGCTCGAGTTGTTGGTACTGTCGCGCCCCTGGTAATATATTTCAAAAATATTAGGAAGGTCGTCGGGATGAATTCCCTCGCCACTGTCGCGTATTTTGAGGACCGCAAATTCTCCCTCTTTCGAAAGATCAACCCAGATAGAGCCTCCGTGGGGGGTGAACTTGGCGGCATTGCTCATTAAGTTGGTGATAGCCTGCTCGAGCCGCATATCGTCGGCCCACACCTGGAGCAGAGTCGACGGATAGGTAAAGTGGAGTGTGATATCCGACTCGCGCAGCAGAGCGTCGGTCGCTTTGAGCGAGCGCTCAACCAATTTGCGCAACTCGAGCGTGTGCGGCACTATCTCAATCTTGGCTTGCGTAAAGCGGGTGACATCCAAGAGGTCGCCGAGCAGTTTTGCCAAATGGCCAAACTGATACTCGATATTATCAAGCTCCTCGCGCACGTCGGTGGTTGTCTCGCGCAACTTGAGTAGCTCAAGCGCGCTCTTAATCGGGGCCAGGGGGTTGCGCAGTTCGTGCGAGAGCGAAGCAAGAAAGAGGTCTTTGGCTTTGTCGCGTTTGGATATCTCGTCGGTCAGACGGCCGTTGTCGAGGATGACGCCGAGGTCGTTGCAAAACTCTTTAAAAAATTCGAAGTCGTCCTGCGTGTATACCCGACCGGACTCCGCATACCCGAGCGAGAGCGCGCCGAGCGTCTTGCCGAGCGCGGAGATAGGGATAATCATGAGCGACTTCAGACCAAGCCTCTGCATCGCCTCGAGGTGCTCGGGCGAGCGGGCGCCCTGCCGTATCGTCTCGTCGGTGACCACCGGTACAAACTGCGCCTCGCCCGTCCTGATGGCGGCGTAGAGGTCGGCGGAATTCTTTTCGGTCGTGGGGAAACGCTTTTCGAACTCGAACAGGTAGTCGGTCATCTTTTGGTCACGGTGGATAACCGCGATGCGCTCAAGGCCGTTGTGCTCGACGAGCACGTCGATGGCGCACCAGTCGGCGAGCGAGGGCACGGTCAATTTGGCCTTCTCAAGGAGCCAGGTGCGAAAATCGACTTTCATCGAAAGAATCTTCGCCGACTCAAGCATGAAGCGGAGCTTGTCCTCGCGCGAACTTTTATTTTTGTTAGTGTGGGTCATGCATAGATTCGATACCATGCAGTGCACACAGTTGCTCGCAGTATATACCCCCAACCTGAAGTTTACCTAAAGACGACAAAAACGGGGGCTACTCAAGCGTAATGCTTTGGAGCACAACCGGAGTGAGCGGGCGGTCGCCCGAGTCGGTGGGGGTGTTGTTGATGGCCATAGCTACGTCGAGGCCGGCCGTCACCGTGGCAAAGACGCTGTACTTGCCGTCAAGAAATCCATTGTCCGCCGTGTTGATAAAAAACTGCGAGCCATTGGTATCTGGCCCCGAGTTGGCCATGGAGACGACTCCTACCCCGTTGTGCGCGGAGGAGTTTTCGTCGGCAAACTGGTAGCCCGGCCCGCCGGTGCCCCACTGCGCCGCCTTGGAGTCGTCTTTGGTCAACGGGTCGCCCCCTTGGTTCATAAACCCTTTGATGACGCGATGGAACTTGGTCGAGTCGTAGAAGCCGCTTTGCGCGAGCTTGATAAAGTTGGCGACCGTGTTTGGCGCCTGCGCGGTCAAAAAGGTAAACGTGATGTCGCCCTTATTGGTGTGCAGGGTCGCTTGGGTAATTACTGCCGGCATAGGA
>JBBUFU010000051.1:0-3295 GCA_038056365.1 Patescibacteria group bacterium | reverse complement strand
GGTTTTTAGATAATAAGGAAGAACGCGAGCGGATTGTGGCGTACGCCAAAGAATTCGCCCAAACCAACTACAATTCCGCGGCTATAGATAAGGCGATGCGGGAGAGGGTGTTCGGCAAACTCCTGCGCTAACCCGATCTATTGACTTAAGGGGCAGGTTGTTATACACTACTCCCAGTTGCCCAGATCTTAATCTTACAAAGGAGAGGTGGCTATGCCTACAGGAAACCTGAGCTTCGATAAGCTTAAGGAAGACGTCAAGCGGTGCGCCATCGATATGGCGGCGAAGCAACAAACGGACGTGGAAAAGAAAAATCCGTCCGCGCTCGTTGGCGACGTGACCGTGGCTGCATCACAGTGGCCGCAGTTCCAAGGTTTCGATGTTTACGAAACCGAAGCGGTCGTCCGGGAAATCCTGAAAGCCGCTTAACCGCAAGGGAGATGTGCCTTGCCGAAAAACCTGACGCCTGCCGAGTGCGAAGCGCTCGGAATAAAGTTCCCATGCAGTCAGATGGACAACGGCGAATATCGTTTCCGTCTCATGGGTCCGGACAACTCCGGTTACATCCGGACCGTGATGCCCGAGAGAAACCGGGGGTGGCAGAACAGCCATTTCCACAAGGGTATCTACGAGATAGTTGTGGTGCAGTCGGGCTGGGTTGGCGTCGTCGACCTGCTTGCCGATGAAACGCGCAAGGTCAGCGTTTACCGGAAGAACGATATGTGGATTTTCCATCCGGAGCACGCCCACAACATCTACATGGCGGCCGGCGCGGTAACGCACTGCATCAAACACGGCGACAATATCGGCAACCCGGCAAAGAACGGGGTCGACTGGTATGATGCTCCCGAGAAATTCGATAAGTGGACAAAGTTACTCAGTGAAGAGAACATCTTCCGGCTTGCGGGGCTAAGTCCCGAAAATATCAAAAGCTTGACGGCGTAAGTTCGCCAGTCAAAACACCAAGGGTGCGGAGTAATCCGCGCCCTTTTCTTTTTATTACACTAAAGTTGCATGGGCGCGCCGCCCGCGGCGATGGAGCGCTCGGCGGCGTCGAGAATACGGATTACCGCAAGCCCCTCTTCCACACCGGAGAGGGGTTTTTCTTTTTCCGCGACTACTTTTATAAATGCGGCGAGTTCTTCGGTAAGTGACATCCCCGGTCCGTATGCCGGGTACGATACGTTTGTGCCCTCGTAGAGCGCGACTTTTTTATCCGGCAGTGTGTCTTCGTAGACAATGCTCCGCTTTTCTCCGACGACGGTGAGCTGCTTGCATTTGGTGGGCATGAGCCAACTGCTGGTAACAAAGCCGGTGATACCGCCCGCAAACTCGAGTTTAATCTGCGCGAAGTCCCAGAGGTTGCTGCCGGGCCGGGTTGGCGACACGCCCCAGGCGGATACCGCCACCGGCGGTTCGCCCGTAAGGTCGAGAATCATCGAGAGGTCGTGCGGCGCCCAGTCCCACATCGCCGAGTAGTCGCTGCGGTACGGACCCTTGTTGTGTCCGCGGCTGATGATAAGCTGGATGTCGCCGATGTCCCGCGCAAGCTCTTTTGTTTTGCGGTAGGCGGGGCTGTACAGGTGCAAGTGCCCGACCATGACCGGCGCGCCCGAGGCGCGCGCCGCCGCTTCGATGGCGAGCGCGTCTTTTAGATTTCCCGTCATCGGCTTTTCGATAAACACGGGGATGCCGCGCTCCAAAAACGCGACGGCGATTTCAGCGTGCGTAGCGGGGGGCGTCGCGATGACGCCGCCGTCGATGTCCTTTTTTTCGAGCAGCTTCCACCAGTCTTCGGCGGCCGTATACGCGAGCGTGCAGCCGGGGAGCGAACGGAGAGTCTTCTCGATATTTTTGCCCCAGGCGCCCAGGCCTATTTGCGCAAGCCGTATCGTTTTCATGCTATTTCGCGAGGCGGGATGGGGATGAGGTACCGGTAGTCGCGGCCTCCGGTCTTCTTTTTAATGTCGTCGAGGTACTCGAACGCGAATACTACCAACACGTGCGGCCGCTTTTCGCCAAGCGAGTCCAGATATGTTTTGGGAACGATAGGGATATGCGTGCCGGGGCTGAACCGGTTTTGCTTGAGCGGGCTGTCGTCGACAATAAAGGGTATAAGGTCCGGGCCTATCTTCCCGTAGTTGCAGATGGTGGCGACGCGCGCGGGGGCGCCGTACCCGCCGACGCGCAGGCCCTGCGATTGGTACTCGAGGAGTTTGCCGCGAAAGGCGCCGAGGTAGCTGTCCACTTGGGTTTTAAACTCCATGAGCCGCGGGAGCGTGAGCGTCTCTTCCTCCTCTTTAAGGAGCGCGCCGACGCCCGGCGAGGCGGCGCCCGTGCCCTTACGCGCGGTCACGCGCAGAGACGTGCCGTGCATCTCCACTTTTTCGACATCGGCGATATGCATGCCGTGCGTTTCAAAAAGATTTTTGAGCGACGTGAGCGAGTAATAAAAGATGCGGTCGAGATAAAAGCGCTCAAACTGTACGGTGTCCAGAATATGCCCTATATACTCCACCTCGACGATAAAGTCGCCGTCGTCGTCCATAAGGACCTTTATGTCTTCAAGGCACTGGTGCGGGTCCTCAAGGTGGGTAAATACGCTGCTCATGACGACCGCGTCCGCCGGACCGTACTCTTTTTTTATTTTTTCCGCCGTTGCCGCGTCGAAAAACGACGTAATCGTCTTAAGTCCGGCATCGTTGGCTATCTTGGAGACGTTGACGGAGGGCTCCACGCCGACCGCGCGTACTCCGATTTCTTTAAGAGGCTTGAGCAGTATGCCGTCGTTGCTTCCGATGTCGACAACGAGCTTTTTACCGGCGAGCGCGGCCGCCAGCGCGGTAAAGTGCCGCACCAGCCCCTGGTTGACCGAGGAAAGATAATAGTAATCCTCAAACATCCGCTCGCGCGATACTATGATGCCGAGCTGGACGTTTTTACAGCGGGTGCAAAAGTAGGCAGCGAGGGGGAAGAAGTCCTCTTTTTCGAACTGCTCCTTGGTCGGGTATTTGTTGGCGAGCGGCTGGGAGCCCAGATTGAGAAACTCCGCCGACTCGCTCTTGCACAGGCCGCATTGCATGTAGACAGGGTAGCCCTCTTTATCGCTTTTGTAAATAAAAGACCGCCGGGCGCCCGGCGGTCTGTGTTTGTTAACGGAGTAGTGCTCCGGCGGCGCGGCGCGCCGCCGCGAGCCGGTCGATGGGCTCCAGCGAGCAATTATATTTCGCGGCTTGGCCGCCCATGTCGGCGGATGTTTTGACGTATTCGGCGCCGTCGTCGACATAGAGCGCGG
>JBBUFU010000050.1:0-10016 GCA_038056365.1 Patescibacteria group bacterium | reverse complement strand
TTTCCCCCACGCCACATTTCGAGTGTGGTGCCTTCGACCACTCAGCCACTCCTCCTTGCCGCACAAAATACCATTTTTTCCCTTTTTCGGCAAAGATTCGCTGCTGACAAAAAGCACTTTTTTTGCTATCCTGACTGCGCAACAATGCGCGGTTAGCTCAGTTGGTAGAGCATCCCCTTGACGTGGGGAGGGTCGTAGGTTCGACTCCTACACCGCGCACCAGGTTATCACGAGGTACAATAAAGGCATGCTAAAGAAGGTTATTAACTTCTTCGACAGGCTCGAGGACTACATCCGCATCGGGCTCAGCCACACACCCATCGTGTACGCGCTGGTGGGCGCCGTGGGCATTATTTTGTTGTGGAAGGGGGTGTGGGAGATAGCCGAGGGCATTCCCGGGCTCTTTGGTATCGGCTCGGTGATTATGGGAGTCATCATACTGCTCGCAAGCGGCCTACTGGTGTCGTTTTTTATCGGCGACAGCATCATCATGTCCGGCTTTAAGCGCGAAAAAAAGCTGGCCGAAAAGACCGAGTCCGAGGTCAAGGCCGAACGCGTGATAATCGATGAAGTAATCCAAAAGCTCGACCATATCGAGCATGACCTGGACGACTTAAGAGGCGGGGCAGAGGCCGCTAAATCTGAAACGTCTTCAAAAATTCCAGCATAGCCAGGGCGGTGTCGCGGGGGCGGTTGAGCGGCAATACGTGGTTGGCGCCGGGGATTACTTTCAAAACCGAGCCGGCTATTTTTGCATGCATAGTTTGGGACGTGGCGAGCGGGTAGATGCCGTCTTTGTCTCCGACAATGAGCAAGGTCGGGGCCTTTATTTGTGCCAACGACTCGCCCAGGTCGACCCGCAAAAGCTCGCGCGAGAAGTAAAGGTAGCTCGCGAGCGAGTTGTGCCACATGGTGCGCGCAAGGCCCCGCACCTCGACTTCTTGGTGGTGCTTGCCGGGCGGGTAGGGCGAGTGCCATGGTTTGCCCGCACGCGGGCTGAGCAGGCCCCCCACGGCTATACCGGCGTTGCAGAGCGCCCGCAGGACCTTAGAGCGCATGTAGTGCGGCGGGCCGTACGAGCCCGCAATAAGCACCAAACCCGCCACCAGTTCGGGATGGGCGAGCGCAAAGGCCTCGACAAGCACCGCACCGCCACTGTGGCCCACCACAACAACCGGAGTCCCAGCGGTTTGTGCAACAGCCGCCACGTCCTCAATCATCCGCGCCATTGCATAATCGGCAGCGCCGCGCGGGTGGCCCGAGTAGCCACTGCCCCGCAAGTCGAGCGCCAGCGCGCCGTACCCTGCGGCAAGCAGGGCAGGGAGCACAAACTGCCACGCATCTAAGTCGCCGCCGATACCGTGCACAAAAAAGAGTTGTGGTCGTGCGCCCGGATTGCCGTATGTTTCGTAATAAATTTCGGTCCCGTCTTTGCTGAGAACTTTCATTATTTGCCCGCTTTGAGAAAGTAGTAGATGTCCTCGAGCGCCTTGACCGCGTCGCCGGCGGCGATGTTGTTTTGGTGGTACAGCCCGTCACTGCAGTCGCCCGCGGCCCAGATGCCGGGCACGCTCGCGCGCTGGGTTTTAGCATCCACCTTGACCCGGCCCCACTGGTCGAGCTCTACCGCGTCTTTGACAAAGTCGGTGTTTGAGACCATGCCTATCTCGACAAACACGGCCGCGGCCGGCAGTTCGGTGGTTTTGCCGCTCTCTTTGTCTTTGACGACGACAGAACTTACAAACTGCGCCCCTTTGATCTCGACGGGTTCGGCGTTGGTAACCGCTTTCATATTGGGATGGGAGAGCACTTTGTCGACCGTCGATTTGTCGGCGCGCAAAAAGTCCGCCTGGCGATGAATAAGAGTGACTGTTTTGCAGTAGGCCAGCAATTGCGCGGCGGTCTCAAAGCCGGCGTTGCCGCCGCCGATAACAACCACATCCTGCCCCGCAAACAAGGGGCCGTCGCAGGAAGCGCAGTAGGTAACGCCCTTGTGCTCAAACTCGGCCGCGCCGGGAACCTCGAGTTTTTTGCGCGAGCCGCCCGCCGCCACCAGCACTGCTCTAGCGAGGAAGGTGGTTTTGTTGGTCGTGACAGAAAAAGCGGCTTCGGTCTTTTCGACCTTTACGGCGCGCTCGCCGATTTTTAAATCCAAACCGTCTTTGGCGTACTCGCGCAGGTGCGCCTCGAGCGCTTTGGCCAAGTCGGTGCCGCTTATGTGCGGCGTGCCTATCCAGTTTTGGACGTCATGCGACTCGGTGGACTGTCCGCCGATAACCTCGGCGATAAAAAGGGTATTGAGCCGCTTGCGCGCGGCGTAGACCCCCGCGGCCACGCCCGCAGGCCCGCCGCCGATAATTGCCAAGTCGTACATGTAAGACAGTATATAGCCACTAGCCACTAGCGACTAGGGTAAGAAAAAAAGCGCCTGCGGGCGCTTTGTAGATATTCAAGCCCTAGCGCCGAAATACTGCTGCTGCATTTTGGCGTAGCAGTGCACGCATACGTGCTGCTTTTTGGTCAGCCCGTTTGCGTCCGGAGCGCTGAACAGTAGCGCTCCAAATTCCTTCAGTTCTTGTCCGCATTGGACGACATCGCATTTCGGTGCAATGGCCATGTCTTCCTCCCACGTGACCTCTGAAAGTAGATTAACACAGCCGTTATAATTTTCAGAGTCCTAGGACTCAGGTGTAAAATATGGAGGATGGAATCCTATAGAGATTTAATTGTTTGGCAGAAAGGGATACGTCTAGTGTCGGAGATTTATAAGCTCACGGAAAAGTTTCCTAAAAACGAAATTTTCGGCCTTACGAGTCAGACACGCCGCGCGGCGGTTTCTATACCTGCCAACTTAGCAGAAGGCTATGCCCGCAAACACCGCGCGGAGTATGCGCAGTTTGTGAAGATTGCTTTTGGCTCGGGCGCAGAGCTCGAGACGCATCTTTTAATCGCACAAAATCTGGGTTTTGTCGATAAACAGGATGTTGTCGAAGCCGGAGCATTACTCGATGAAGTAATGCGCATGCTGAATAAACTTTCCGCGTCCTTGGCAGCGAAACCCTAGTGGCTATTGGCTAGTCGCTAGTGGCTGTCTATTTAATTTTCGGGCGGCGGAGAAACGAAGGGACCGCGCCCCACTCGTCGTCCTCTTCTTCGGCCGGTTTGGGCTTGGCAACAACCGGCTCGGGCTTTTTGGCCTCTTCTTTCTTTTCGTCTTTGGCGGCAGAGGCACCGAACATCTTGCCCAAAGGCGCGACGTCGGCATCTTTTTCGCGGAAGGCGCCGAAGAGCGGCGTGCCGCGCGGGGCGATACCCGCCGCGGGGAAGCCGGTCGCAATAACGGTAACGCGCACCTCGCCCTTTTTGAGCTTGTCGTCCTTGATGGCGCCGAAGATTATCTTGGCGTTGGAGTCTACCGATTCGGTAATTATTTTAGCCGCCTCGTGTACCTCGAGCATACCGAGGTCGTCGCCGCCGGCGATGGCAAACAGGACGCCCTTGGCGCCGTTTATCGAAAGCTCAAGCAAAGGGGACGAGATGGCGGCCTTGGCGGCATTTTGGGCGCGGTTTTCGCCCGAGGCGACGCCGATACCCATCAGGGCCGAACCGGCGTTCTCCATGACCGCGCGGATGTCGGCGAAGTCTACATTGATGATGCCGGGGTGGGTAATGAGGTCCGAAATGCCTTCGACGGCCTGTTTAAGCACGTCGTCGCACATGGCAAAGGCGGCCTTAAGCGTGGTGTCTTTGCCCACGGTAGCGAGGAGGCGGTCGTTAGGGACGACAATGAGCGCGTCTACCTCTTTGCGCAACTCTTCGAGCCCCTGCTCGGCCAAGCGCATGCGCTGGGCTCCTTCAAACGAGAAGGGTTTGGTGGTCACTGCAACGGTGAGCGCGCCCAACTCTTTGGCCGTGCGCGCAACAACCGGCGCGGCGCCGGTTGCCGTGCCGCCGCCCATACCGCCGGCAATAAAGACCATGTCACTGCCTTTGATGGCCTGCTGGATTTCTTCTTTAGTTTCTTCCGAAGCGCGCTTGCCTATCTCGGGATTCATGCCGGCGCCGAGTCCGCGGGTCAGGTTTTTGCCGATGTGGATTTTCTTCTTTGCCATCGAGTGATGGAGGTCCTGCGCATCGGTGTTGATGGCGATAAAGTCGACGCCGCGTATCTTGCTGTCAATCATGTGGTTGACGGCGTTTTTACCCGAACCTCCGACGCCCACGACACGGATCCGTGCAAATGCTTCTACGTCTGGTTCAAGTTGCGGCATATGAATGTTAATTAATGTCCCCCGGCCGCCTCTCGGCGGCGCAGTTAAATAGTAATGGTCCACACACTTTACTACTGGCCGTACGGCTTTGCAAAGACTACCGCAACCGATATTTTTGTGTCAGAACAGTTGTCGCGCGAACGAGTCAAGTTTGGCCTAAACAAAGGCCTTTTCGGATTTTAAAAAATTAAGGGGCTTAAGGAAGGAACTTTTTCAACCAGCGGAGGATACCGTGGAAGGACTCGGAGACAGAGGAGGTCTCAACCGGCTCGAGGTCGCCGCCCTCGCTAAAGCCCCAGATGGTCAGCCCGTAGGCGACCGCCCAAGACGAGTCGCGCAACTGCATGCGCTCGGCCGCGGCGCCCTCGAGGTTTGCGGTGCGGCTAGGCAGGCGCAAGACCGCCTTGGCCAGGTCGGCGACTGTTTGTATGGCCGAGCCGCCGCCGGTCAAAATAATGCCCGCGGGCAACAACTCGTCTTTGCCTATTTTTTTGAGATGCGCTTCGACCAGCTTAAACATGTCGGAAACGCGGCGGTTGATAAGGTCGTCTATTTTGCGCTTGGGGTAGGGGGCGCCCAAGACCGCGCCCTGCTTTAGCTGTTCGGCCTCTTCGGGGCTGATGCGGAGTCCCAAAGCGAGGTCGTTGGTGACGTCGCTGGAGCCCACGGGGAAGACTTTAATAGAGACCGGTACCGCGTCTTCAAAAACGATAATCGAAAGGGTTTCGGCCCCGATGTTGGCCAGCACGCACCCTACGCGCTTTTGCATTTTGTTGAGAGCGACAAAGCTGGCGGCCAAGGGGGCCGCAACCACGTCCTCGACCTCGATACCGGCGTCCTCCACCGCACGCACCAGGTCGCCCACGTGGCGGTCGAGGCAGGTGATAAACAGGCTTTCAACCGCCAACCGCATGCCCTTCATCCCCACGGGGCTGCGCCCCAACACCCGCCCGCCGTCGACAAAGTAGCGCAGGGGTATGGTGTGGATGATTTTGCGGTTCAGCGTCGCGGCGGGCGGCAGGGCACCCTCGCTGTTTTTTATCGCGCGTGGGATGTCGCGGTCGGTTATCTCGGAGTCGCCGCGCTCGACAACCGTTTCGCCGCGGGCGGTGGCCTCTTCGAGCCCGATACCACCCATACCGAGGTAGGCCTTTTTAACTTTTACCCGCGCGGCGCGGCTTGCCTGGGCGACCGCCGCGGCTATCGAGCGGCTGACCTCCGGGACCGAGACGATGTAGCCCTGTTTGAGCCCGCGGCTCTCCGCATAACCCGTACCGAGGATACGCGGCGCTTCGCGCGCGTTGCTCGTGTGCTCGGCGATGACGACCTTGACGTGGTACGTGCCGACATCGATTCCTGTGACGATTTTTGCCATTTGTTGAGTGCGAAACGCGCCATAACCTTGCGCTCTTCGCTTTCCATTGTAGCACTATGTTTAAAGCCTTTTAAATGCAGACAGCCGTGGATAAAAAGATAATGGAGCGAAAAAGGTTTGGCCGCCTTTTTGCAGATAAGTATCTCGCCGGAAGTTTTAGAAAGGGGGAAGGAGAGCACGTTGGAGACCTCGCTCGTCGACATCTTTTTATATTTCATCGCTCGCCACATGGCGGCGGGCGCGATGATCGCAAACGATAGGTCGTATCGCTTGCCCAGGATAGACTCCTTTATTTTGTTTAATTTAGCGGCGGCGGCCACGTTTTGGAGTTTCAATCATTTTGCCGAGCTTAATAAGCTCGGTTACTTCCTCGCGGCGCGAGAGGCGCTTGAGCGCGCCCTTGCGCTGTACCAGCTTGGACTTACTGCGCAGGTAGTAGCGGTTGCCGCGGATACGGTTGATGACCCCCGCCCCTTGGACGCGTTTAGAAAAGCGACGGATAAGGTTTATCGTCGATTCGCCGTCGTTTTTGCTGACCTCTGCGTTGGTTGCCATTGCGCGAACAAATATAACACACGGCCAAAACTAGCGCAACGTTTTTAGGAAGCGGGGGAGGTTCTGGAGCTGGATGATGGTCTGGGCGCTGTTGTTTATCTCGCGGACGATGACTGTGCGGTCCAGAGCCTCGCGCTGGCCCATGATAATGAGGTGCGAGACGCCGGCGGCACGCGCGGCGGCAAGTTGCGGCGAGAGCTTGGCCGCGTCAAAGGTCTGCACCACCGGCACCTGTGCGTGGCGCAGGTCGTCTATGACCGAGAGTCCCTGTAGTTTGGCGCGGAGCCCCAGCTGGACAAAGAAAACGCGCGGTTGGCGCACCGGCAAGGGCGCGCCGAAGCTGGCCGACGCAAGCCCGGTCTTGCGGAAGAAGATGCTCGCCGAGAGCCCCACCGCCTCTTTGCGGTTGCTTTGTCTGCGCACGTAGTCGTCAAAGCGGCCACCCATAGCCCCCTCTATCGTGGCATCGGGCCCGGCAAAATCAAGGGCAAACAGCAGCTGCGACTCGCGCTCGTCGGACACCAACAGATCGTCGAGCTCGTAGGGGAGGCCCAGGCCCTCGATGTGCTCGAGCACATCGCGAAAGTGCGCCCGGCTTTTTTCGGAAAGAAAGTTCATGGCGCGCGGCGCACCCTCGGCAACCGAACGGCAGGACTCCTGCGGGCAGGAAAAAGGAGCCAGCGGGTCTTGCGGCGCCTTGGCCCGGCACTGCTCGCACAGCGACGCGATATGTTTGCGGAAGTAAAACGACAGCTCGCGGCTGTAGCGCAATTTTGAGTCGCGGTCGCCAAGCGCATTGAGCCGTATCCGCGCTAAGGGCGCCCCCCACTCGGTGGTAATTGTTGCCAGTGTTTTTAACAGCACTACTTCGCCGACGCTTTCGCTCGAGCCGGCAATGTGCAGGCCAAACTCGCCGACCTCGCGCGGCGCTACCCCTGCCGGCAGGTGCGTTGGGGCCGGCGTGGCCCACCACGCGAGCGCAGGCTCGGGGGTAAGGATAGTGGTGCAGGCGGTGCACACGGTCGAGACGGTAACAAAGTTGTGCATGCGCGCGCGCTCTATCCCGTGGCCCTTGACCGCGCGGGCAGTGCGCTCTATTTCGCGCGCGGGCCGAAAGCCAAAGGAGGATGCCACATCGGCCGCGTGCTTGATAAACTTTTGCGGCGAAGGACGGTTGGGACTTTGCATATATTTTATTGCGATTGCGTACCTGCCTGACCGGCCGGAAGGCTGCCGGGGAAGAATCCTAGGTACTGAATCGGTAAGAGCCGCAAAAACGCGCGCCCCACGACGTCGGTGCGCGGCAGCAATCCCCACGTGCGGCTGTCGGAGCTTTCGGGCCGGTTGTCGCCCATCACAAAGTACTCGCCTTGGCCGACTGGGTGGGTGGAGTTGCCGCTGTTGCCGGGGTTAACCACATACGGCTCGCTAAGCGCCACCGGGGCGCCGTCGGCTTTTTGCACTTCAACCTTGCCGCCCCGTATGAGGACCGTCTCGCCCGGCAGTCCCACGATGCGTTTGATAAAAAACTGAGTCCGGTCCTTGGGATAGCGGAATATAATCACGTCGCCGCGCCGGGGCGAAGCGAAATGGTAGGTAAGTTCGTCGACGATGAGGTACTGCCCGTTGTGGAAGGTCGGGTCCATCGACGCGCCCGAGACGATAAACGGCTGGGCGACAAACAGACGCATCGGTATGACAATCAGCGCGGCGATGAGAATAAATTTGAGGAGTTCGGTGAAGAAATTTTCACTTTTCTCCTGCGGCATGGAAACATTGTATCTTGCACGTTGCACAGCGCAAGGTCTCTGCTACACTACACCACATGAGTTGGATACTAGTAGGCCTTGGCAACCCGAGCGGAGAGTACGAAGGCACGCGCCACAACATCGGCAAGGACTTTGTAGAGGCTTTAGCCGGCAAATTGCCCAAAAAAGCCAAAGTAGCCGAGCTTAACGTCTATATGAACAACTCCGGTCCCGCAATTAGGAAGGCATTACTTAGCAAATCCGCCCAAGGCGGATCGGCCTTGGGCCGAAAGGCCGCGGCGCAGTTGATTGTCGTGCACGACGAGCTCGACTTGCCGCTCGGCAGGGTCAAAGTTTCCTTCGGCTCGTCCGCGGGCGGGCACAACGGCGTTAAATCAATAGAAAGGGCGCTCAAGACGCGCGATTATGTGCGGGTGAGGGTGGGCATCAGCCCCTCGACTCCAAGCGGCAAGTTGCGCCGCCCCGATGCGGAGAAATTGGTGGGCTTTGTACTGGGTAAATTTAAATCAGGTGAGCAGGAAAAACTAAAGAAAGTTAAAAAGATAGTGGGCGAGGCGATTGAACTCATCGTGACCGAAGGCAAAGACCGCGCCATGACAGAAATCAACGCCCGTAGCTAAATAGCTGGCGGTGTGGTATAGCTAATTTTAGAGTAGGTGTCTCTGGGGGGACAAAAATGACCAACGAAGCAGGGTGCAAGCCGCGGGTGCTTTTAACACCCTTTACGTGGGGTACCGATGTCTTGGAGTACCAAGATAAACTTGCAGATATGAACTGTGAGGTCGAGGTAAGGCTTGTCCAAGAGATAGAGCAGGCCGAGGGCCCCTACGACCTCATCATCCAGATGGGTCTGAGCGGCGACGCCGGCAAAAAGCGTGGGTTGGAATATCTCCGCAACTTGCGAAGACGCTTTAACTCGCCGATTTTGGTCGTCTCGGGGCACTACGCAAGCTACGCTCTGGGCGAGGTCAAACGGTGCGGCGCCAACGACTTTATGGAGCGGGACAAGGTTGCTGACTTTGTCCCCAAGGTCAACGCGCTCCTGGGCATAAAAACCGCCGGGTAACTCCGGCGGCTTTTTCTTTATTATATTTACCCAATACATAGGGTAGTCCTATGTATTATTTTTTGTCTCCCGCGTAGGCGAGCGCCATGCGCATTTCTTTCGGGTCAAACAGCGAGATGGTAAACGGGTAGCGCTTGCCGAGCTCGAGGTTTTGTCGGAGCTTCTCTTCGGTGCCGAACTCCGACACGTGCACCAGGCCCGCGATACCTTCTTCGATACTGGCGAGCGCGCCGTGCTTGTTGAACTTAATCACCACACCCTCAACCTTGTCGCCCTTGTTGTACTTGGCGGCGGCCACCTGCCACGGGTTGTCTTTGAGCGCCTTGACCGACAGGCTTATCTTGCCTTCTTTGATGTCGATTATTTTTACCTTTGCTTTGTCGCCGACCTTAAAGAAGTGGCGCGGGTCGTCCACGAGACCCCAGTCGATTTCTGAAATGTGGACCAAGCCCTCCAGGCCCTCCTCGAGTTTAACGAAGACGCCGAAGTCGACCATGCCGGTGACCTCGCCCTCAACCACGTCGCCGACCTGGTAGTTGGCGATGAGCTCGCGCTTTTCTTTGTCGTCAAAACCTTTTTCGCTGAAGATAAGTTTGCCTTCTTTGGGCTGGGCGCCGATCATCGAAACGAGAATCTTCTGGCCGACCAGCTTGCGCAACTCTTCGAGTATTTTGTCTTTGTCGCCGTCGACGACGCGCGGGTAGTGCTCGGCCTTAAGCTGCGACGCGGGGAGAAAGCCGGCAATGCCTTGCCACTCCAAAATAAGTCCGCCCTTGTTGGCCTCTTTGACCAACAGCTCAAACTGGCCTTTGTTTTTAACAGCCTCTTCGGCCTCGGCCCACAGCACCGCCTGGCGAGCCTCTTTGAGCGACAGTTCGATGTAGCCGTCTTTGGTCGAGGGGGCGACCACCTTGGCCTGCACGATGTCGCCGACGTTGGTGCGCTTGATGACCTCGCGCGCGTTCATGTACTCGCGGCCG
>JBBUFU010000049.1:0-5165 GCA_038056365.1 Patescibacteria group bacterium | reverse complement strand
TTGCTCGGCGCGTACTGGATGACCAAGGAGGTCGCCGGCATGAAGGGCGAGGGGACCGCGTTCCCGAGCCCCAACGCCGCCATTTTGGCCTACGACTACGGACAGGTCGGTTTTCAGGCGAAGGTCAAGGTTTTGCCGTCGGAGAAAGAGAAGTACGCCCAGTTCGGCGGCCAACTCTTTGAGACGACGGTCGGGCGCCTGCTCTTCAACACCGTCTTCCCGAGCGACTACCCGTTCATCAACTACGCCATCGACAAGAAGTCGCTCGCCAAGCTCGTCGACGACCTGATTCTGCGCTACGGGCTCGAAAAAATCCCCGACATCATGGACAAGGTCAAGAACTTCGGCTTCCGCTACGTGACCCAGTCGGGCATCACGTGGTCGCTCGACGACATCCGGATACCGAAAGAAAAGGACGCCATCGTCGATGCCGCACAAAAGAAGTCGGACGAAGTCGTCAGCCACTGGCAAAACGGCCTGCTCTCCGAAGAGGAGCGCTACCGCATGAACATCGAAATCTGGCACGCGGCCAAGGCCGACGTCGAAAAGCTCATTCCGCTGTCGTTGCCGAAAAACGGTCCCGTCGAGGACATGCTCCGCTCGGGCGCCCGCGGCTCGGTTGCGCAGATGACCCAAATGGTCGGTATGAAAGGCCTCATTGCCTCGCCGACTGGGGAAACCATCGAACATCCGGTCACCAAGTCGATGAAAGAAGGTCTTTCGCCGATCGAATACTTTACCACCACGCACGGCAGCCGCTCGGGTCTTGCCTCGACCGCGCTCTCGACCGCCAAGGCCGGGTACCTGACGCGCCGTCTCTTTGACGTCGCACAGGACGTGGTCGTCGGGGCCGAGGACTGCGGCACCAAAGAGGGTCTTATGATAAAGCGCGAAAGCGCCTCGGGCATCGGGAGCTTCCTCGCTAAAAACATCAACGGCCGCTACCTCGCGCAGGAAATTGTTGGAAACGGCCCCGACGGTTCCGTCGGGGCAGGCAAAGTAGTCTACAAAAAGGGCCACTTTATAACCGCCGCCGACTCCCGCGCCATCGAAGATATCGGGCTTGAAGGAGTGCTCGTGCGGAGCCCCATTGTCTGCAGGGCGGGCCGCGGCATCTGTATGAAGTGCTACGGCGCCGACCTCGGCACCATGAAGCCGGTCGCCTTGGGCGAGGCGGTGGGCACGGTGGCCGCGCAGGCCATTGGCGAGCCGGGCACCCAGCTGACCATGAACATCAAACATGCCGGCGGCGCGGCAAGCGCCGAAGGCGACGTAACGAGCGGTTTGCCGCGCGTCGAAGAAATCTTTGAGCGCCGCTCTCCGCGCAATCCGGCGATTGTCGCCACGGTCTCCGGCACCGTGGTCGAAATCCGCCAGGAACAAAAAGAAAAAATCATCATCGTCGCTCCCGACCTCGAACACAAAAAAGCGGGCAAAAAAGCGGACGACATGGTCGAGTACTCGGCGCACCCGCGCCGCGTGCCGACGGTCAAGGTTGGGGACACCTTTGTCAAAGGCCAGCTCCTCAGCGACGGCTCGGCCGACATTACCGAACTCTTCAAATACGCCGGCAAAGAAAAAACGCAGGCGTACATCATGTCCGAGATTATCAAAATCTACGAATTGCAGGGCGCCTCTATCTCGGTCAAGCACGTCGAGGTGATTGTCCGGCAGATGTTCAGCCGCGTTAAGATCAAGAGCCTCGGTGGGACCGAATGCTCTATCGGCGACGTCATCAGCGAGGCGGACCTCGAGGTAGTCAACACCCGCGTCAAAGCGGCGGGCGGCGAGGCGGCGACGAGCGACCCGCTCGTGATGGGCATCCTCGACGTGTCGCTCAGCCGCGCCTCATTCCTCTCAGCGGCATCGTTCCAAAACACGACCCGCATGCTTATCAAGGCGTCCATCTACGGTGCCATCGACAAGTTGGAGGGTCTTAAAGAAAATGTCATCATCGGCCGGCTGATACCGGCAGGGACGGGCTTTAAGGGCTCGGTCAAGGAAAAGTTGGTCAACCGCTACGCGCCCCAGGCGGGCGAGGTGGCCGAGGACACGCGCATCCGCCCGACCATGTCGCGCACCGCGGAGTAATAATTACAAAACAAAAATCCCGGGGTGGAAACCTCGGGATTTTTGTATAAAGGGGGTACTCTACTAGCTATGGACCCGCAGGTACAGCAGATTAAAGACAGGATAAATATCGTCGAGGTGGTGGGGCAGTATGTCACGCTCAAGCGCGCGGGGCGCTCGTACTCGGCCCGGTGCCCGTTCCATAAAGAGCGGACGCCCTCCTTCCACGTGTCGCCCGAGCGCGGGACCTACATATGCTTCGGTTGCGGCGAAAAAGGGGACGTCTTTAGCTTTATCCAAAAGATGGACGGGCTCGACTTCCCAACCGCACTCAAACAACTGGCCGAAAAGGCGGGGGTCAAGCTCGAGCCCCGCCGCCAGCGCCCGCCGGAGGAGAAAGAAAAAGAGGAGCGACTGCGCGAGGTGTGCGAGGCGGCGGTAAAATTTTTTGAGTCTCAGCTCGCGGCAAAAAAAGACGTGCAAGAGTATCTCAAGAACCGCGGTGTCAAAGCCGAAACTGTTAACACGTGGCGCTTGGGCTACGCCCCCGCCGAGTGGGAGAGCTTGTGTAGACACTTGGTGTCTACAGGATTTACTAAAGACGAGGTAGTCGAGGCCGGCTTTGCCGTTCGGTCGGAGAAAAAGCCCGGGGAGATTTTTGATAGGTTTCGGGGCCGGATTATATTCCCAATTTTTGATGTTGCCGGCATACCTATCGCCGTGTCGGGGCGGTTTTTCGAAAAGGTGCCCGGTAGTCACGACGATACCGAGCCCGCCAAGTATGTAAATTCGCCCGAGACCCTGTTGTTTAAAAAGTCGCGCGTGCTCTACGGGCTCGACCGCGCGCGCGGCTCTATCCGCAAGGCCGACTGCATACTACTTGTCGAGGGGCAGTTTGACCTGATTATGGCGCACCAGTCGGGCTTGCCGTTTGCGGTCGCATTGTCGGGTACGGCGCTCACCCCCGAGCACCTCTCGCTCTTAGGCAGGCTCTCCAAGCGCCTGGTGCTGGCGCTCGATGCCGATGCCGCCGGCCTTCGTTCAGGACTCAAATCGGCACACATGGCGCTCGTCGAGGGCTTTGATGTTAAGGTGCCGGCGTTCCCCCAGGGCCAAGACCCCGCCGACGTGGCAAAAGAAAATCCAGAATTGCTAAAAGCGGCCGTCCGTACTTCGAAGACCGCGGTGGAGTTTTTTCTTGACGCGCTGCGGCCGGGCGCGCGCGATGAGCGCGCGTACAAAAAAATTGTCGAAGCACAGGTACTGCCGCTCATTGCGGCGATAGGCAGCCGCATCGAACAGGAACATTTTGTGCGGCTAGTGGCCCAAAAGCTCGGCGTCTCCGACATGGCCGTGCGCGCGGAAGTTGAAAAAAGGCCCCAGCCGGCAGACACCGCAAGTTCACCGGAAGTTCATCAAGTTGACGCAAAATTGGTGCTGACTCCGGTCGAAAAGAAGGTTGGTATGTTGCTTTTTGGCTGGCCCGGGTACGAGCCTAAACTCGCGGCGTTGCTTGGCGGCGGAGAGCTCGAAGAGATGCGAAAGCGCCTGGCGCCGGCGGCAGAAGAATTGCGGCATTATTTTGACAAAGAGGTACACGAGGAAACCACCGCGCAGATTGTGGCCGAGGATATGTTTTTGCAGGTCGCCGCGACGGTGAGTCGTGCCAAAATGAAGTCGGTGTGATATAATGTCGAAAACCTAATGGTCAAAAAGAAAGCCAAAAAAGCAGCACGGCGTCCTAAAAACACCGTGAAGGCTAAGAGATTTAAGCTCGCCGCCGCTAAGCGGCGCGCCTCTACTGCGCTAAAGCTTCGAAGAGCAGGCAAGCAAAAAGCGGTCAAAAAGGTTGTCCCGGCGCCGAAACTCTCCCCCAAAATGGCCCGTAAGGCCCACGAGCAGGAAAAGAAGGCCGAGGCCTTGCTTGCCCACGGCCGCCAGCGCGGCTTTGTCACCTACGACGAAATTCTGAAGTCGTTTCCCAATATCGAGACCGACGTCAACTTTCTTGAAGAGTTGTACGAAAAGTTTAGTACCGCGCACGTCGACGTGCTCGAGGGCGGCGGCATGCTCGAGATTACCGAAGAGCCGCTCGAAAAAGGCTACTCCCGCTCGGACTCGAGCTACGACTCGATACAGATGTACTTGCGCGAGATAGGCAAATACCCGCTGCTTAACGCCGAAGAGGAGCGTACTTTGGCCAAACGCATCGTCGACGGCGACGGCGAGGCACGCAACTTGCTTGCGCGCGCCAACCTACGCCTCGTCGTTTCTATTGCAAAAAAGTATGTGGGCCGCAGCCCCGACCTCACGCTGTTGGATTTAATTCAGGAAGGCAATTTGGGGCTTTTTAAAGCAGTAGATAAATTTGACTACACCAAGGGCTACAAGTTCAGCACCTATGCCACATGGTGGATACGCCAGGCTATCACCCGCGCGCTCGCCGACCAAAGCCGCACCATCCGCATCCCCGTGCACATGGTCGAGACTATCGCCAAGTACAAACAGGTCAGCCGCCGCTTGGCGCAGGACTTGGGGCGCGACCCGCTGGCCGAAGAGATAGCGCTCGAGATGGGCGTTGATGTGGAAAAAATATATCAGATAGAAAAAATCGACCAGGACACTGTGTCGCTCGAAAGCCCGGTCGGTAGCGACGACGACGACGGCAAGTCGACACTTGGCGACTTTATCAAAGACGACAAGATACTAAGCCCCGACCAGGAGGTTTCGCGCCGCATCCTCGGCGACCAGCTTAAAGAGATTTTGGATGAGCTTTCGCCGAAAGAGCGGGAGATTTTGAAATTGCGCCACGGGCTCGAGGACGGTATTTACCACACGCTCGAGGAGGTAGGCAAAAAGTTCGGCGTCACGCGCGAGCGCATACGCCAAATTGAGGCCAAGGCCCTCGAGCGCATCCGCACCCACGAAAAAGCCAAACGCCTGCGGAGTTACTAAAAGTACCGCAGGCGTATTACGACAAAAAATAGGACCGCCATGGGGACGATCCAGCCCATCTGGATTATTGCGTCCCTCATGATTATCACTCCTACACTACAGAACTCGCTCTTTTTGTTGTACACAATATACTGTGAGTA
>JBBUFU010000048.1:0-9532 GCA_038056365.1 Patescibacteria group bacterium | reverse complement strand
CGGGCAACTATAGCCCACGGCAGAAAAAAGTAAAGTGACTTATTACCAGGCAAAGTGGGCGAAGATTTTGTTGAACTCGACCACGCTCTACCTCTACAGCTTGAGGAAATTTTTTACCGAGACGCCGGCTTGCTTGATAATTTTAGTTATCAGATTGCGTCCTAGGTCGCCGGGGTGCATTGGTATTTCAGTGCTCTTTTTTGTAAAAGGATTGTACAGTTTCACATGGCTTCCTTTGTAGCCAACTATTTTAAACCCAGCCTTAAGCAGGCGGCGTAGGACTTCGCGAGCGGCGAGTATAGGCAGGATACTTATGCGACCACGCGCTGTTTGCGTAGAGATATTATTCCTTCTTTTTCAGCGGCAATAAGTACAGACCCCTCAACAGAACATTCAATTGCCTCTTTTGCCATGCGTTTTGCATGAGCTAAGTTTTTCCCCCAACTAATTACATCAGGACGTTTAGGAACCGTAATCATGTAGCCACCCATGTCTGGCTCCGGTTCGAGCACAACTTTATACGGCCCATATGGGGTAGTAATTATTAGTTGCTTCTTTTCTGCTTTCATACCGCCCATTGTATCACAATGCGATTTTTACCAAGCAAAGTGGGCGAAGGCTTTGTTGGCCTCGGCCATGCGGTGCGTGTCTTCTTTCTTTTTAAACGCAGAGCCCTCGTTATTGGCCGCGGCCATCAACTCGGTCGCCAGCTTTTGCGCCATCGGTTTGCCCTTGCCGCCGCGCGCGGCGAGCAGTATCCAGCGAAACGCCAAGGCCTGTTTGCGGCCGGGGTTGACCTCGCGGGGCACCTGGTAGTTGGCGCCGCCGACGCGGCGGGAGCGTATCTCCATCTGCGGGCTGACGTTGCGGATGGCGGTCTCAAACAGCTCGAGCGGGCTTTCCACCTTGGCCTTTTCTTTGATGATGTCGAGTGCATCGTAGACGACCTTGCGGGCGGTCGACTTTTTGCCGTCCCACATGATGGAGTTTATAAACTTCTCCACACGGACCGAGTTGAACTTGAGGTCCGGGCCGACGATATTACGATTTTTTACTGGGCGACGCATACTTTTTTATTTAAAATATTAAAATATTTTATTTCGGGCGTTTAACACCGTAGCGCGAACGTGACACCCGACGCTTGTCGACCGCGGCGGCATCCAAGCGGCCGCGCACGATGGTGTACCGGACGTTAATGTCTTTAACGCGGCCGGCGCGCAAAACCACGACCGAGTGCTCTTGCAGGTTGTGGCCCTCGCCCGGGATGTAAGCGGTTACCTCCATGCCGTTTGTGAGGCGCACGCGGGCGATTTTGCGGATGGCGGAGTTCGGCTTGCGGGGGGTCGTGGTGGTTACCTTGGTGCACACGCCGCGCTTAAAAGGACTCGGATAGAAGATCGGGCGGTTTTTAAGCACGTTAAAGCCGCGGGCAAGCGCCGGCGACTTGGTTTTGTTGGGGCGCTGTTTGCGGCCCTTGCGTACGAGTTGTGAGATACGTGCCATGTGCGAATTAAAAACGCCCCAAAGGCGTTAGCAGTAATCTATCTTATATAGACGCGCCTGTCAAAAGTTCAAAGAGAGCGCTGAGTGCCGGCACAAACACCGGCCGCAAAACGAAGTTAAAGACAACAAGGATAAGCAGGATCATCGGCAGCATCCCGATGCGCTGAAAGTTGACGCAAAAGGTTTCGTACCCCCGCTCGAGCGTGCGCGAGACGGCGCCGAGGATGCCCGTGAGCACCTTCGAGCCGTCGAGCGGCGGGAGCGGGACCAGGTTAAACAGCGCCAAGAGAAGGTTGATGTAGACGATGGTGGCAAACGCGCCCATAAGCTCGGCGCTCAGCGCCGCGCCGCCGAACCGGATGCTAAACCCGAAGATAAGCGCCAACAACAGGTTGGTCGCCGGGCCCGCAAAGGCAACCAGCGCCTCGTCGTACTTCCCCGGCAGATTGTACGGGTTGTACGGTACCGGCTTGGCATAGCCGATAAAGACCGGTGAGTTTGTGAGCACTAAGAGGAGCGGCAAAATAATCGTGCCCACCGGGTCGATGTGCGGCAAGGGGTTGAGTGTCAGCCGGCCGGCAAGCCGTGCGGTCGGGTCGCCGAGCCAGTCGGCCATGTAGCCGTGCGCCACCTCGTGGAGTATGACCGAGACAAACAATATAAGGAGGGTAAAAATGAGGTCGGGTTGCATACTTTTTAATTTGCAAATGCTTGCATTTGCGCAAAAGAATGATAGCATGTTTCGGAATGGCAAAAATCTGCGCTATCACTAAAAAAGGCTCTAAAGTCGCCGGCGGCTACAGCAACGCGGTGCGCGCGACTAAGTTCAACCCTACGGGCAAGGTGCGCAAGCAGCCCAATATGCAAAAGAAGCGTATTTTTGTGCCCGAACTCAACCGCTCGGTGGTTATTACCGTTTCCACTCAGGGGCTCAAAACCATCGCCAAAAACGGCGCCTACAAAACACTCAAGAAGGCGGGGCTCATCTAATTTAAAAATTTTGAAAAGAAAAAACGTCTCGGAGGATAACTCCGGGGCGTTTTATTTTGAGCGGGCGAATATATCGTCAAACTCGCCGGCCATTTTTGTGGCGGAAGCAGGCCGGAACACGCTGGCGTTGTTCCACGCCACATAACCAACGCCTGCCCACAAGACGCCGAGGACAAGCAGATAACGAAAAAGTACCGCCATAGCTCCCTCCCCAGGGTCGTATTAAAACGAGTGCAACTGCCTTTACGCTACCACGAAATGATATACTTTCAACCATGCAATACACAGAGAAACAGTTCACTATTACCCCGCTCGACGGCATCTCGGCAAAGTCGTTCGAGGAGCACCTGGGGCTCTACGCCGGCTATGTAAAGAATTTTAATGCAATAAGCGCGGCAATCGAAGAACTTCTGGCCGATCCGGACAAAAATGCGCTCGCAATAAGCGAACTGCGGCGGAGGCACTCGTTCGAGTTCGACGGTATGAAGCTCCACGAGCTCTACTTCCCGCAGTTTGAGGGCGGCGCCAAAGAATTAAACAAAGATTCTGCGCTCGCGCAGGCGCTTACCAAACACTGGGGCAGTCCGGACGCGGCAGTCGCGCGCGTGCGCCAGACCGCTGCGATGCGCGGACCGGGATGGTCAGTACTGTATTTCAATCCCGAAACAGGTGCATTCCACATGGGGTTCGTCGGCGAGCAACATCAGGGGCACTTTGCGACATTGCCGATCATCCTCGCGCTCGATGTGTGGGAACACGCATACCTTTTGGACTATGGCGCGGCGGGCAAAGGCAAATATATAGACGCATTCTTTAAGAATTTAAATTGGTCGGTGTGCGAAGATAGATTTTTAGCGCTGCAAAAGTAAGCGGCACATACACCGCCACCGCGAGCCATGCGGGGAATGCGGGCACCACAACGTGCGAGAGCGGCAGGACCGCGGCGGTTTGTGCGACAAACATCAGCCAGCGCAGAGCCAAGTCACTGAGCAGTGCCGGCACCAAGCCCAAGAGTGGATGTACAAGCCCGAGTACGCCGGCGATAAATCCCGTAAGCATCGCAAAAGGAATAAACGGTAGGGCAAGAATGTTGGCCGGCAGGGCGACCAGCGAAAATATGCCCGTGTAATACAGGAGCGCGGGCAGAACATACACCTGCACGGCGATGGTCGAGGCCGCGACTGAATGTATTTGCGGATATTTTTTGAGCCACTGAGGCAGGTACTGCTCAACTTTTGGAGCAAGGGCGATGAGCCCGAAGGTCGCCAAAAAACTCAAAATAAAAGACGGGTCGTAGAGCACCACCAACGGATTCCACAACACCAAAACAACCCCTGCTACGCCAAGGCTTCGCAGGGCAAGCGCGGGCCGCTGCAGGTAGCGCGCCAGTACCGCAATAAACGCCATAATCGCGGCGCGCAGGCTGGTCGAGCCGGCACCCGTCATCAGCACGAACAAAATCATGAGTGCAATGCCGATGCTGTAGCTGAGTGTACGCGGCAAAAACTTGGTCGCGCGCAATATAGCCTCGGCCACTATCGATATGTTGTAGCCGGAGAGCACGACCACGTGGATAAGCGAAGCGATAACAAACGCGAGGGTGAGCTCCGCGGGCAGGCCGCGGCGCTCGCCGAGCAAAATCCCCTCAAGTAATGCCGCATCCTGCGCCGGTAAAATTGTTTCGATGGATTTTGCAAACGCGTGTTTAAGTCCGTATAGAGCGCCGCGCACCGAAAACCCTCCCGCTTCCCTGCTGGTCAACACCGCCTTTTGCATCACGGCCGATACGCCCCGCACGCGCAAGTAGCTGGGGTAGTCAAACACGCGCCCAGTGTCGGTCATAAACGCCTGCGGCGCCTCAACTAAACCGCGAACAGTCACTTTGTCGTTATACAAAATGACAGTTCCCTTTGGTAAAACAGCGAGGAGCGTACCCCCGGCAGTTTCGACATTCACCCGTACCGATGTATCGCGTATGTCGGGGTCGGTTGCAACGACCCCTGCGACCGTTACGGTTTTGTTTATCGAAAGCAGGAGCGTCTGCGATTTTTCTGCAGAAAACAAAAACTCCAACCGCACAAAAAGTACGGTAACAAACAGAAGAAAAAATAAAATCTTAGTCGGCACGTGTACTACGAAGCCTTGGCGAAGTATGTATCAATAGCTTTGTTGACCAACTCGTCGGCATGCGCGTTTTTGCCGCGCATCACGTGCGTAAAAATCATGTTGGGCGCGTCCTCAAGCCGCAGGCGCGCCACTTCGGCAAATTTTAATTTAAGCGTCGGCTCTTTAACCTTATACAAACCCGAGAGCTGGCGCACCACCAGCTCGCTGTCGAGCCTCGCTTCGATTTGCATGCCGCGCAGTTTTGCGCCGAACATTTTTTTGGCCGCCCTCAGCGCGCGGATAAGCGCCTCGTACTCGGCAAAGTTGTTGGTCTGCTCGCCGATATATTCGGAAACCTCCTGCAAAACTTTTCCCCGCTCATCCATCAAAACCGCGCCAACGCCCGCCGGCCCCGGGTTGCCCCGCGCCCCGCCGTCGGTATACATAATCAACTTTTCCATATTTTTACAGTATATCAACCACGCGGATGCGGGCGCCCCCCTGCCAGCCGGCTTCTACGTGGCCCACGACATTTACTTTTTCGCCCGCTACTATTTTTTTATTAAACGAATCAGAGGTGGAGAAGAAGGCTATTGCCTCGGCGCTCGCAGTGCCATTGCCGAGTGTCAGACCAAGGTGATTTTGTGTTTTGCCGAAGGTGCGCACGCCGGAGACAGAAACGTTGGGGAACATGAACAACGGCTTTGCGTTGCCGACACCAAAGGGTGCCAACTTTTTTAAATCGGCGTGTGCGTGCGACAGTTCGGCCAAGTCGAGCTCGCGCTCAAGCACCACCTCTTGGGTGGCGGCACTTTTGTTGGCGACAGTGCGGTAGGCGCTCGAAAGTTTTTCGCCAAGCTCGTGCACGCTCTCCTCCCGCACCGAAAAGCCGCCGGAACCTGAGTGGCCGCCAAAATGGTCAAACATGTCGGCCGCCTTGCCCATCAACTCGACCATGTTGACGCTCCCGTCGCTGCGGCACGAGCCGCGCAACTCGCTCCCGCCCTCGCGCCCCCACAAAAAGACGGCTTTGCCGTGGGCCTCGACAAGACTGTTCGCCACCAGACCCAAAATCCCCGGCCGCCAGTTGGGGTTGCCCATCACGATGATTGGGCTTTTGGTGAGGTCGCTCTCGGCGACGCGCTTGTTAACCTCTTTGACGGTGGCGGCGACTAAACCCTTGCGCTCGTCGTTGATGCGGTTGAGTGTTGCGGCGCGCTCCCCCGCCTCGGCCTCGCCGGTCGCGGCCAAAAGCTCCGCCGCAATCTGCGGACGGTCCATGCGCGATGCCGCGTTGATGCGCGGCGAGAGCATAAAGGTGACGTCGTCCTCGGTGAGCGAGCTTGCGTTGATGCGCAACAGCTTTAACAGCGCCGCGATGCCGGGGCGGCGGCCGCGCCGCATCACCCTAAGCCCCGAGTGCGCGAGCATCCGGTTTTCTCCCACGAGGGGCACCATATCGCTCAGTGTCGCGATGCCGACTAAATCTAACAACCACTTTTCCTGTCCCTCGGGGAAGCCCTCGGGACGAACCTTAGAAAGAACCGCCTGCACCAACTTCCACGCCACGCCCGCGCCGCACAGGCCGTCAAACGGATATTTTGAGTCGGGCCTTTTTGGATTTATCAGTGCAAAAGCGGGAGACAACACTCCCGAAACGAGGTGATGGTCCGTAACAATAACGTCAATGCCCGACTTTTTTGCAAACGTAATAGGGTCAATATCGGTAGTGCCTAAATCAACCGTTATTATTACTTTTATTCCTGCACTTGCGAGTTCGTCTATCCCCTCGACATTTAAACCGTACCCCTCTTTGTGCCGGTGCGGGATGTAGTGCGTCGTATCCAAACCAAACGTGCGCAAAAATTGCGTAAGCATCACGCCGCCCGGGATGCCGTCGCAGTCGTAGTCGCTCCACACCGCAACTTTTTCGTTATTTTTTTTGGCGCTTAGCAGACGCTCGACCGCCTTGCCCATATCGGGGAGGAGAAATGGGTCGTGGCTGTCGCGCTCAAAGTCGGGGGTCAAAAACGCCTCGTGCTGGGCGGGTTCGACGCCGCGGGCAAGCAAGAGGTGCTGCAACAAATTATCGTGCAACCGCTCCCCCACTCGATACGATTTCATTTAATTGAGTATAATAGAAAAATGAAAGATTGCATTTTTTGCAAAATAATCGCCGGTGAAATACCGAGCCAAAAGACCCATCATGAGGGCAACTTGTTCGTCTCCTTCCTCGACATACATCCGCGCGCGCCCGGGCACACCCTATTGGTGCCGGTAGAGCACCACACCTGGTTTTATGACATGCCGGATGAGCTGTCAGACAGATTTTTCAGAACCGCAAAAAAATTAGCCAAAGAACTGAAGGCAAAAACGGGCGCGGACTACGTGCAGATGTCTATTATCGGGACCGACGTACCGCATGTGCATGCGCACCTTATCCCGCGCCGCTTCGGCGACAAGCTCCCCGCGCTTTAATTTTTAGAATCCTTCAGAGCTTCGATGCCCGGCAGAGTGCCGTTGACCAAAAATTCCAACATCGCGCCGCCGCCGGTTGAGATAAAAACTTTTTCGGGATTGAAGGTATATTTTTCGACCGCGGCGGCCGTGTCGCCGCCGCCTACGACCGCGGGTACGCCGCTTTCGGCCAGCGCGCGGGCGAGCGCGTTGGTACCGTCGGCATACCCGCTCTCATACAATCCCATTGGGCCGTTCCACAACACAAACGAGGCTTTTTTTATTTTTTCGCTCCACAGGGCGGCGGTCTCCGGCCCGATGTCTATCACGCTTTCGTTGGCGCGCGTGTCGGGGATGAGCGCGATGCGCTCGGCGTTGTGGCCCAGCTCGGCGACGAACGCGTCGGTAGGCATCACTACCCGCTCGTCGCCCGCAATCTCGGGCGAGACCGGCGCTTTAGATATCAGCGACCCGCCGAACGGGAGCCCGCGCGCCTTGATGACGTCGTTACCGAGCGCCCCGCCGAGCAGAATTTCGCCGTACAAAGACAGTAGTTTGATAATCAACGGCTCTTTTGTTTCGAATTTTGCGCCGCCTATGACCGCAAGCGCGCCCGGCGGCGGGGTAAGCGCGGCCGACAATTTATCAACTTCTAGGGCAAACCGCAGGCCGGCATAGCCCGGCAAAAGCTTCGGCACTCCGACAATCGAGGCGTGCGCGCGGTGCGAGTCGGCAAAAGCTTCGTTGACGTACAGGTCGCCAAGCGTGGCTAACTCTTGCGCAAAGGCGGGGTCGTTGGCCTCTTCGCCGGCGCTAAAGCGCAAGTTTTCGTGCATAACAAACGACACCGTCGTGAGTTCGCGCAAACGCGCCTCAACAGGAGCAAGCCGCATTGACTCATCTACTTTGCCGCCGGGGCGCCCAAGGTGCGCCAAAATAATAATTTGCGCGGCGCCCTTCTGATGCAAAAGTTCGAGCGTCGGCAATATTGCGCGGATACGCAGGTCATTTGCCACGCGTGGTGTACCCGCTACGGTGACCATGGGTACGTTGAGGTCGGCGCGCACCAGCACGCGCTTGCCTTTAACTTCCACATCACTGACGCTCCTCATTTTTTGCATGTGATTTAGCGAAATCATGCCGCGTCTACGTCGATTTGGACGCGGCCTTAACTATTTCAACAAAAGAGACAACGTCGACGCTCGCGTGCCCGACCAAAAAGCCGGCCACGTCGCCCTCGACAATAAGTGCCGACGCGTTCTCCGGCTCGACCGAGCCGCCATAGAGTATCGGCACGCGCAGGCCCGGCTTGCGGCCGAGCACGTCGGCCAGTGTCTTGCGTATAAAAATAGTCATCTCGCGCACCTCGGCGGGCTTCATCGCGTCAACTGCGGTTTTGCCTATCGCCCACACGGGCTCGTACGCGACCACCAACTTGCCGGCAAGCGATTGCGCGCCGCTCAGCGCACTGCGCAACTGCTCGGCGACAAACGACACGTGCGAGCCGTCCTCGTTGCGCTCAAGCTCTCCTACGCACAAGACCGGCGAGAGTCCGGCCGAAGCGGCCCCTACGAGCTGAGCGTGTACCAACTCGTTGGTGTCTCCCTGTATTATTTTTCCCTCGCTGACTCGGGTGGCCCGGCGCTCGGAGTGCCCGACAATCGCAAAGTCGCCGCCGGCGCTTTTAATCATGGCTCCCGACACTTCGCCGCTGTGCGCGCCACTGCGGCCCGAAACCGCTTGCGCGCCGACGCGCACGGGGGAGCTCTCGAGTATACCCGCCAGCGCCGCTATAAAGGGTGCGGGGACCGCCAGGGCAATCTCAACCCCGCTTACGCCGCGCGCCTTGCGCTTGAGCATGCGCGCAAATTCCTTCGCGTCCGGGGCGCTTTCGATATACATCTTCCAGTTACCGATGACGATGCGTTTGCGGGTCACAGGGCCAATATATCACTTAAACGGAGTACTTCGGCGACGCTGGTTTGCCCTGCGGCGGCCTTAAAAAGAGCGTCCTCGTGCAAGTTTAAGGACGACTCCCCCTCTGCAACCACCTCATACAGACCGGTCACGCCGCGGTAGCCGCCCTCGCACTCGCTACAGCCGGTAACGTTCGGGTAGCCGAGGTCCTTCCAGGCTACTGCTTGGGGGACCCGATCCTCATCTTTAAGCGCGGCAAGCACTTTGGTAAAATCGACACGCTCCTCCAACGGCTCAAGGTGGCGCCGCTCAAGCGTGCGCGTGTCGCGGGTCTGTTTGTCGCACAGCTTGCGCACGAGCGCAGTGCGCACCAGCACCGTACTCCCGGGCAGGTGCGACTCGTCGGCGGCGGCCGCAAGCACCAGCACGCCGCGCGCGGCGGCCGCGGCGGCCAGGTCGGCCGTCTCGCGGTCGGCGCCCAAGTCTATCATCACGACGTCTGGGTCTTGCCGCAGTACCCCGCGCCGGGCCGCGGCCGCGGTAAAGCCCGCCAGCCGAT
>JBBUFU010000047.1:0-4654 GCA_038056365.1 Patescibacteria group bacterium | reverse complement strand
AGGTGAGTAGTAAGGGTCATGGCTTTAGTATGTTCCTGATAATTCATATGGGCAATTGCGCTATCCACACTTAGATCTCCTTGTATCGCGGGTTGATGATGACGCGAACGCTGTCCGAGACGGACGGTCCATCTTCGCTGTTGGTGCAGGTGAGCGTAAAGGTGGTGGTCTGCACGAGGGGGTTGCTCGAGACCGAGCCGCTCCCTCCGCCGGAGTGGGCAAACCCGTCATCGCCGGCTATGGCGCAATCGCTGGCATCGGTGGCCTCCCAGTGGAGCGTTGTCGTGCCGTTGCGGCCGACGGTCGTCGGGTCGGCGTAAAAGCCGGTGGTGGGCGGTATGACGGGCGGGGGGCATTGCGAGTCGGGCGGGGTTGTCGCGTTACAGCTCGGTGTGCAGATTTGTCCTCCTCCGGCGGACAAGCCGGGGCCAGCGAAAGAACCGACGCCCTCATCGGGGTCCGGCGTGGGACCGTCGACGCAGGTTTGTATGACAAAGCCGGTGTTCGTTTGTCCGCAGGCGTTGGGGGCCGACGTGCACGGGTCGTTGAGGCGGATAGCCACTTCGCCGGGGCTTCCGTCGCCGTTTTGGAAGCACCAAAGCCCGACCGCACACCCGATGAGCGCTCCGATAATGGGACCCGCGAGGATGGTAAATATGGCCACCAAAATAATCTTGAAGATGGCCGCCCCTTTGTTTTTAGGCTGTTTTCGCATGGCTCTTACAGGTTATTGATAACAGCGTAAATAGTGCCGGCCCAGAGGACAAAAGCCGCGGCCGCCGTAAGCCGCCCCATCGTCCCGTCGCGCAGGTTGCGGCGGATGGCGTATAGGTACCACACCAGCAGGGCGTTGAGGGCTACTATGACGACTCCAATCCATAGAACCCCCTGGCCCGTATACGTGCGAAATATAAAGAGGCCCGCGTTGGCAAGCAAGTTTATAGAAAAGAAAGCGAGCAACCAGCGTTGCCGGTTGAAGAAGAGTGCCGCCAGCGCCGCGTACAAGAGGGCGTATAAAAGGTAGGAGAGCGGCGATGCGCCGGTGAGCTTCCAAAGGGAGTACACGTTTACCAGCGCAAATATGGCGAACAACGTATACCCTATCCCGAGGATGTTTAAAACAATTTTTTGGCGTTTGCTGAGGGCTGGCATGGGGGATAACGCGACCAGGAGTCCGATACTTCCAGTATACTAGAGGCACGGCAAGGCCGTTTCTCTTATGCACACCGGGTGGAGGACATTCCTTATATTTTTAATCGGCTTGGTGGCCGGGCTCGGAGCCAGCGTGTTGCTGGTGTTTTATCTTTTCCGCAGTGACGCCGGCCAAGCGCTGGTCCGCTCATACATGATTACAGAAGAAAAATGGCCGGATGTTACGGCGCTGGTCGAGCAAAGTATCGGCACCACGAGCCCAAGCGCCGCCATGAGGGCGCTCAATGTCCCCATCGTCATTGCCGTCCCCAAAGCATACGCCACGCAAGAGTACGGCGCGGCGCTCAACGGCGCGGTCAACGACTTGCAGGCAATAGCCTCGAGTACCAACGAGCTCGGGCCGCTTTTGGTACAGCTGAATAATCAGTCTCTCGGGGGCGATTTTACCGGGTTCTTCGACCTCGTGGTCAAGGCAAAAATCCTCGTAGCCGGGCAACAGACAACCTCGGCCCGGCTCTCCCAACATCTAACGGCGCTCGCGGCGGCCAACCAACAGACCTCCGATGCGATAACCAAGTCGCTTACCCAAGCACTGCTTCAGTCCGGCCAGATAGTCCCGCCCGCCCTCAATGAGTATCTTGCCACCCTCGACCAGGTGCTCTCCGGCAGTGTCCCGTCCGCCGCGCTTATCCAAGACATCGGCGCAAAGGCAAAAACTTTCAGCGGCACGCTGGCGGCGTTCGGATCCGACTTGCAAAAATTATTGTCTCGTTTTGGCCAGAGCGCGGGGGCGGGCACTCCTCGGTAAGTATGGCATCATCCTGGGTCGGATTTGCCCTTGGCGTCTCCTGGGCGGTCTGTTGGTATTTCTTTTTTGTGCGGTACGGGCGCGGCCGCCGCTCTGCGGCGCGCACCAGCCGCCCCTTTGCGCTCACGAGCTACGCGGTACTTGCCGCCCTGGCTTTTTGGAGCGCGTGTATGTGGGGGCTCCCTCCCCGCACGCCCTCCGCTTTGCTGTTGCTGGCCGGCGGCTTTGCAACCGTGCTCGGGCAGTGGCTTATGTGCGCGGCCCGCCGGGCTTTGCCGCTCTCAAACTATGATGTGCTCATGCGCGTCGCGGCCGCGCGGGTGCGGAGCGGCGTCTACCGGTACCTTGCGCACCCGATGTATGCGGGGCTTCTGCTCGCACTTGCAGGGTCTTCAGTAGCGCTCGGCAATAAGGCCGCCCTTTTGGTGTTGCTGATACTGGCGCCACTTTTAGCCCTGCGCGCTGTTATAGAGAGCGACGATGATATATGCTGTGGGCATGGAGTCTATAGAGCATAGCGATGAAGAGCTTTTAGCCCTTTCTGTTACGCATCCCCATATGTTCGCCCCGCTCGTGCGCAAGTACGAGGCGCCCTTTTTGCGCAAGGCGCTCTCTATAGTGCGCGATGAAAACGACGCACAGGACATCGTGCAAGAGGCCTTTACCAAAATCTACCTCAACGCTAAAAAGTTTAAAAAGCAGGAGGGTGCAAGCTTTTCCTCCTGGGGGTACCGCATACTCATCAATACCGCGCTCACTCAGTACCAAAAGCGCAAGCGCCGCGGCCAGATGACTGCACAGCTTGATGACGAAATTTGGCAGCTTATCCCCGACAAGAATCTGCGGCAGTTTGAAAAGAAGGAGTTTGTAGACGAGGTTGCGTCGGTGCTCTCGCGGATGCCCGCGCCCTTGGCCAAGGCGCTCAGCCTGTTCTTTTTAGAGGGGAAGACACAAGAGGAGATTGCGCGGGAAGAGGGGCTGACCGTGGGCGCGGTCAAAACGCGGGTGCATCGCGCCAAGGCGCAGTTTAAAAAGATTTACGAAACTTTAACCCCGTAGGGCAGTTACAAAGCATATGCAAAGCAAAATCGAATCCCAAGTAATGGCCTCTGTCGGCGTCATATACGCCGCGCGCACGCTGCTAAGCGCCACGGCGCTCAAGCTCTATGCCTTTGCGGTGGCCGCTTTTGCCCTGGTGCAGATGACCTGGGTGCACCGCGTGTTTGAAAATTGGGCGCAGGTGGGGCTTGCCGGCACGTGGCAATTTGTCTCCTACGCAGTCCTCCACACGCACCTGCCGGTGCAAGTAGCACTTGTCGTATTGGCGGTCCTAGGGCTCTCGCTCCTGCGCGACGCCGTGCGCTCGCTTAGCCACTCCGGCCTGCAGATGGCTTAAGCCATCACCTTGTATTTTCTTTTTTAATTTTGTAAGGTAACGACCAGATACTGCAGTCTGTTTGGAGCCAAAAGGGAGGCCTAGGCCATGAAACTATTCTCCGCGTTATCAACGGCGGCAGTGTTGGCCGTCGCCCTGTCTCAACCCGCCTTGGCGGCCTGTGCGCCACCGGTTGAGGATACCCGCCACCAAGGCGTGTGGAGGTTCAACGGGCTCGGCACGTTCAAATGTAACGGGGACCACCTGTTCGAAGCCCTGTCGGCCTTCCTCGCCGCTAACCCCAAACTCGAGGTCAGCGCGATGGTGCCGGCGGGTATGAGCATGTATTCTTATATCGTGACCGTCCGGCCCAAGCCGCAACGGCTCAATATTCCCGGTCAGCAGTAGCTGCGCCCATGGCGCAGTTTTTTTATTCCTCGTTCGAGGAGCCGCCGCTCGCTACTTTTGTTTGGACGACATTGTCGGCGAGCGCTTTGCGGATTTCTTTAAGCAGTTCGTTCGCTATCTTTTTATTTTCCCGCAGGTAGGTGCGTGATGCGTCGTAGCCACGGCCCAACTTTTCTTCGCCAAAGCTGTAGGACGAGCCGGACTTTTGTACGACGCCCAAGCTCTCGCCGAGTGCCAACAGCTCGCCCTCGCGGCTGATGCCTTCGTTGTACATCAAGTCAAACTCCGTTTTGCGGAAGGGGGCCGCCACTTTGTTTTTGACCACCTTGACCCGGTGCCGGCCGCCTACGACCTCGTCGCCTTTTTTAATCTGCGCGATGCGGCGGATGTCGAGCCTTACGCTAGTGTAAAACTTGAGCGCCTTGCCGCCGGTCGTCGTCTCGGGGTTGCCGAACATGACGCCGATTTGCATGCGGATTTGGTTGATGAAGATGACTATTGTTTTTGATTTTGCGGTAATCGCCGTCAGCTTGCGCAGGGCCTGCGACATCAGGCGCGCCTGCTTGCCCACCTGGTAGGATCCCATGTCCGACTCGATTTCATCTTTAGGGGTCAGTGCCGCGACCGAGTCGATGACCACCATATCCACCTTGCCGCTACGTACGAGGCTTTCGACAATCTCAAGAGCCTGCTCGCCCGAGTCGGGCTGACTGACCAGGAGCTCGTCTATTTTGACGCCGATTTTCTTGGCGTACTCGGGGTCGAGCGCGTGCTCGGCGTCGATAAAGGCACAGATGCCGCCCTTTTTTTGCGTTTCGGCAATCGCGTGCAGAGTCAGCGTTGTTTTGCCCGAGCTTTCGGGGCCGTAAATCTCCATGATGCGGCCGCGCGGGTAGCCGCCGATACCGAGT